>CAIRSC010000063.1 GCA_903881205.1 uncultured bacterium
CATACCTGCACGACCATGTCCCACACCGTTCGCCCTCGCATCGGCAAATGGTAGCACGCCTATTTGTCCGCCTTATTGTACGATGCTAGAACCTTTTATACAGAGATAAAGACCTTACCTTCTTGTTCGATGACGTCTTTGAGAGCAATGTCGTAGAACTTAACCCGCTTCCCGTTGTCGAAGGCAATGAAGAATGGTTTACAGATGGGGCTTTGGTCCTGTCTACCGGTTATGACCGATTGATGAGTTGTGCCAAACTCTCCTAACTGTTTGCCCACAACAACGCCAAGATGCTCGAGTCCTGTCGGATAGTTGCTACCCGGTTTCGGTGGCATGAGTTCAAGGATGTCGACGCTGAACCCGTTCGGCAATTCAAGCGGAGTGCGCAGTCGCATGACGCCAATTGGTCGCCCATTGTGTTCGTTTTCGGCAAATGCCACCGAATACTTTTTTATTTCATCACGCAAATGTTCGTATTCTTCAAAACTCGCGATCTTAATGCCGAGGTGACTTAGTGGATACCCCGAGATGTCGATTCCAAGCTTCTGAAGACGGTCAAAAATATCAGCAAAGAATGTGCTGTAGTCCCCGATGATCTCCTTAATTTCCATGTCCGCCCGCCTGGACTCGAACCAGGGACCAGTCGTGTATAAGACGACCGCTCTACCAACTGAGCTACGGGCGGTTGTGCGTCTCGCGAAGATACTTGAGCGCCATAGTAATGTACCTCCATAGTATGACATTATCAAAGTACAGATCGCACGTACCATGACCATACGAACCTTTGTACGTTTGCTCAACACGAGAAGAGACTTTTATCTGCGGTTTCCTAAATTGTGAAAAAGGGAGCTTTAGATACCGAGACCAAAACATCATTTCTTGATCGGGGTCCATATCTCTGTAGAGGTGCAGGCGAATACGTATGCGGTTTCGCGGGACCTCCATCAGAAGGAGCCAGTCCATAAAAGCTTTAAGTACATCGGGGTCAGTGTTGGCGATAGAAACTCTCCCTGGTGCAGATTTGGTACCCTCTCCCCAATATAAATAGAGACCAGCGATAAAAAGATCGCGCTTCGAACGCTTTCCAATGTCCTTTGCGACATTTGTGTACGATTCGGCCATGCGATGTTCTCTTTTTGTTCGCATGGTGTTCCGAAAACGTTCTATCCGCCGCGGACTAAGCGCACGCAATTCATGTATACGTTCCGAAGACAGCGGCATGTCTTGCAGCCACCCGCTCAACGTACTTTTGCTTATGCCTAAAAGATCCTTTATCTCAGAATAACTTTTTCCCTGCGAGCGCAAGGTTCGTGCTTTTAATTTGTCCTTCAGGCGAGCCATATTTCGTACCAGCAAGTTTATGGTACTTATTATACCATTTACTAGTACGACAAGTGGGTATTATCCCCTCCGCCGCTCCTCCATAGCGGTGCGGCGGGAAGATTCTTCGGCCTTCACAATGTCCTGCTTGTAGAGGTCGAGCTTACGCTTGAGCTCCATCTTCTTCCGTCGCAATTCCTCGACTTTTTTCTTATTCCCTTCAAGCGCGAGTTCGACTGATTGCAAATCGCGATCGACATGATGCAGCTCTTCCTCATGCCAGGCCACTTGCCGTTTCATTTGTGCGATTGCCATTGCATCCATGGCTTTAGTATATCCCCTCTTTGGAGCCTATCGAATGACCTTGGCCACAGCCTTGGCAACTCGCTTGTCGAACATGTCGGGCACGATCTTAGTAGCGGTTGGCTTTGGAATGAGTGCGGCGATCGCCTGTGCCGCCTTTATTTTATGAATGTCCGTGATCTTGGTGACCTTGTGATCGAGTGCGCCGCGGAAGATCCCCGGGAATGCCAGCGAGTTGTTGATCTGGTTCGGAAAGTCGGATCGTCCGGTAGCAATGACTTTCGCTCCCCCCTTCTTTGCCTCATCGGGCATGATCTCGGGCGTCGGATTCGCCATCGCAAATACGATCGCGTCTTTCGCCATCGTCTTCACCATCGCGGCGGTAAGTGTATTGGGCTGCGAGATGCCGAGGAAAATATCCGCATATTGAACCGCGTCGGCGAGCGCTCCTGCGCCGCTTCCCTCGATTATGTTTTCATTCAGAAGGACCTGCTTGATGGCATTGAGATCGGTCCGTCCGTTCCACACGATGCCTTTGCTATCCACAGCCACGATCGTTGCCTTCGGCGCGAATTTCTTTACGAGCTTCATGACCGCGACTCCGGCGGAGCCGACTCCTGCGACCACGATACGCGACTTATTGAGGTCTTTGCCTACCACCTTCACCGCATTGATGAGCCCGGCGAGGACGACTACGGCGGTGCCGTGCTGGTCGTCGTGCATGACCGGAATATCGAGCGCTTCGATGAGGCGCTTCTCGATATCAAAACATTTCGGTGCCGCGATGTCCTCGAGATTGATCCCGCCGAACGCCGGTGCGATGCGGATCACTGTTGCGACGATCTCATCGGCATCCTGTGTATCGAGCACGATCGGTACAGCATCAATATCGGCGAAGGTCTTGAAGAGTGCCGCTTTGCCCTCCATGACCGGAAGCGCACCCAGCGCGCCAATATTACCGAGACCGAGCACAGCAGAACCGTCGGATATCACCGCGACTGTGCGGCCCTTCATGGTGTATATGCGTGCCAGCGCAGGATTCTTCGCGACGAGACTCGATACCGCAGCGACGCCGGGCGTGTATACGAGCGCGAGGTCGGCTCGATTGCGCACGGGCGCTGCGGGCACGATGCGGATCTTCCCGCCGAGCTTCTTGTGCAGTGCAATGGCTTTTTTGTCGTTGTTTGTCATAGGAAGAGCAGTATATCAAATGACTACTGACGAACTCCCCCGATGAATACTGCTTCTACGCTCCCCGGCATTGTGTAGCCTTCGAGTGCCGACCAGCCCACCTTGGTCTTGAGATCTCTGCGATCTACAACGGTCGGCTTGGCGAGATCGAGCACGGTAAGCGAGCCCATGAATCCTTTTTTGATCTCGCCGAAACCCTTGCCGAAGTTAGACTTCGGGAATTGGCGCTTGAGATGGGGATTCACGAACTTTCCGGGCATATATGCCGAAACGCGCGCAATATCCTGCGCCGAGAATTTATGTTCGCGCATGAGCCATGCGCAGACGAGCGCATACGTATCGAGCCATGGGGCGCCACTGTGGCCGTTCTCTTCGCAGGTCGCGAGGTAGAGCTGCTGATCTTTTGCCTTTATAGCCCGTGCGATCTCCAGATTGCTCTTGCCCGGATAGTCCTTTGCGAATTTTGTGAACGCAGAGAATTTTTCTTCTTCGGTATGCGGCGCATGATCGGTCGCGATGAACTGAATGAATCCGTCTTTGAGACCTTTGGTGAGCGCGGTACGGTGCTCGGGAGCCTGGATTGCCGGATTCATCTGGATCTTCGTCCACAACGACGGGTCGGCATCGGTCATCGACGTGTCGAACAGCAGGTGCAGCGGTGACACTTCAAGCACGATATCGCAGCCTTGGTCGCGATATTCCCGGATCATTTTGAAGCTCTCGCCGCCGGTCGACCAGTGACAGAGCTTGGCCTTGATCTTGTATTTCTTGATGAGCGGCAAGAGTATTCGCAGACCTTCATTGACCGCGGCCACCGGCCGGCGATCGCTATGAGTCTTCCCCGCCGCCGATGCTTGCACGATTGGTTCGTATTCCACATGGAATGACACGTTCTGACCTTTGTATCGCGCGAGGATCACATCGAGCTCGCTGCCGTAGGTGACCGTGAGGTCGCCGACCGATTTGCCGAAATACAGTTTGTAGAAATAATCCCCCGGCTTTCCTATAGGTTTCGTCTTCGAATCAATGCCGAGGTAATTCAATATTGAAACAGGATGATCCAATCGCGCGACGCGTTCGCGGTGCCAGGTGAGCTCTTTCTTGCCGACGACCGGATTCGGCGTATTGGGCATGGCACTCACGTGCACGACACCGCCATGAAGCGCAGCATCGGCCGCGGTCGCATACTCCTCTTTATACATCTGCTTGCCGGTATCATCTTCGCGCGCATGAATATGTACATCTCCGAAGCCCGCGAATATGAGTGAGTC
>CAIRSC010000064.1 GCA_903881205.1 uncultured bacterium
AGCGGCCAGCTCAGTACGCTCGTACCGGCAATAGGGATGGTCGTATTGTCGGCCGCCTTGAGCTTTGATTGCAGGTCGCGCAACGTCGCTTCGAAGCTCGCCTCCTGCGCCTTCTTTTGAGCAAGAAGTGTCTGATAGGTCGATTCCTGAGATTTGGTCTGCGTGAGCAGTGCATCTTGTGCGCTGCGTGTCGCATTGAGCGAGCCCTGCTGTGTGCTGAGAGTTTGCTGTTGTTTGAGCAAGCTCGCCTTCTTTTGTTCGGCCGTTTGCTTGGTCTCGGTCAGCGACTGTGTCTCTTCACTTAATTTCTGAATACCACCACTGACCGATTGCTGCAGCGTCGCCATGGTGTCCACGTTTTGCCATGCCTGCGCGATGTTATCCGAGGAAAGTATCGTGACAGCAAACGGGATCTCCTCGGCCTGATAGAGTCGTCGAATTGATTCAGCGAGGCCGCCGCGATCGGTCTCGATCTGACTCTGTTTGGTCGCAATACCGTCGGCAAGCTGAGATATCTGGAGCTGGGTGGTATTAATCTGTTTCTGTGTGACCGCGATCGATGACTGGAGTTTTTTGCGCTGCAGGTCGAGCGTTTTTATCTTGTTCTGCAACGTATTCTTTTGCGCGGTCGTGGTATTGAGCTGCGCCTGGTACTGAGCGATCTCTTTGTTGATCGAATCGATCTGGGTGTTGTTGGCATCGATCTGCGCCTGCAGATCGGCGACACTTTGCGAGTGTGCCGCGCTGGGCACCGAGAACGGCACAATCACAAAGAGGCACGCAAGCGTGATGAAGATCACGTACCACTTTTTCATATCAAAAGCGTTCGTGCGTTTGTAATGCGGCGCAGCGTCGCGTCGCGTCCGATGAGTGATGCGATGGTAAACGGGTCGGGTGATTTGGCAAGCCCCGAAAGGGAAAAGCGAAGCGGCCACAAGACCGCACCGCGTCCTTCTGTTGTAGCGTATTCCCACACAGTATCTTTGAGACGCTCGGCAGAATCAAATATTTCAGGATCAGCCGCTTGCAGAATTTCATGAAGCTTTCCTAAATGAGCTGCAGCACCTGCGGGAGTATCGCCCTTGCTGGGAATCTCTGCGGCGTTCGGAGCGGGATCTTTGAAGAAGAAATCAAACTCCCCTGCTTCCGCCTGCTCGTTGATATCGCTCCACACGCTGGCGCGCTCCTTGATGAGCGGCAGAAGTCTTGTGCCCATATCGGCGTCCCAGGCGAGTCCCCTGCCCTGCAGTGCACCTTCGAGTACCGGAAGCGCGGCGGCTGCGAATTCACTGTCGCTCAGCTTGAGGATATATTCACGGTTGTACCAGCGAAGCTTCTCCATATCGAAGACCGCACCGCTCTTGTGCAGATCGGAGAGTTCGAATTCGGCAATCATGTCCTCTTTGGTCATGACCTCCCGACCGGATGGTGGTGTCCATCCGAGCATGGCGATGTAATTGAAAAGCGCCTCCGGAAGAAAGCCTTTCTCTCGATAACTCTTGACCGCGACATCGCCGGTGCGTTTGGATAGCTTTGATTTGTCGGCTCCAAGGTGCAGCGGATAGTGCGCGTAGATCGGACGGCTGTATCCGAGTGCTTCCTGAATGAGGATTTGGCGCGGCGTATTAGAAATATGGTCTTCGCCTCGTATGACATGAGTGATGCCCATTTCGGCATCGTCGACGACGACCGCAAGATGATAGAGCGGATCGGTGATACTTCGTGCGAT
>CAIRSC010000065.1 GCA_903881205.1 uncultured bacterium
CGCAAAGCGCGGACGCAAATATTATCTCGGGATCTCTACCATCACGCAGGACGTCTCCGACTTCCTCAATTCGCCGTACGGTATTCCGATGATCACCAACTCGTCGATCCAACTGCTCCTACGTCAGTCACCGACATCGGTCGACCTCGTGCAATCCACCTTCAAACTCTCCGATGAAGAAAAATACCTCCTGCTCGAAAGTGACGTAGGAGAGGGGATCTTTTTCGCCGGTCTCAAACACGTGGCGCTCAAGATCATCGCCTCATACACCGAAGACCAGATTATTACCTCGGACCCATCGCAGATCCTTGCCATCAAAAAGGCAAAGCAGGATCTCGAATCAATCGAACCGATGCCATATACACCTCAAACAGCAGCGGCTCCCGCGGCGCACGCACCAGGGTCAGACACCGCGACCGTCTCAAGCTCACTTAATAGCGGGGCGCTGCGCGAAGTATGAGAAGAATCCTGATCTTTGCTGCCATTGTATTGTTCGCGGCCCCCGCATACGCCCAATTTTCTATTCCGGGAGCCGGTAACGCGGTGACAATATCTATGTCACCGGCGTATCCGGGACCGAACACGGCGGTCATCCTCACGGTACAGAGCGCGCTCTATGATGTCGAACAGGGGACCGTCACATGGACAGTGGCCGGCAAGACCGTGGCGCAAGGTACTGGTGCAACAACAATACAGATCACGACCGGTGCGATCGGATCTGTCTCACAAGTAGAGGCAGATGTCAGTACCGACAATGGCGACGCATCGACAGTGGTCAATATCGTACCTACGTCGATCGACCTCTTGTGGGAAGCGAATAGTTACACACCGCCGTTCTATCGCGGTCGATCCCTCCCTTCGGCGGGCAGTATGATCACTGTCGTAGCGATACCACACTTCGTACGTCCCGGCGGAACCGCGGTCGCAGCGGACCAGCTTACGTATTCATGGAAAAAAGACGGAGTGGCCATAGCAAGCGCTTCGGGAAAGGGGAAGTCATCGGCAACATTCGAGAGTCCTATGCTGTACGGCACGGGTTCGATCACCGTCACTGCGGTATCTTCCGACGGTGCGCTTTCAGGACAAGCAGTCCTGCGTGTCGCTGACACGTTGCCACAGCTCGTTCTATACGAGGATGATCCGTTGTTTGGCATTCAGTATCATAAGCCTCTGGCCAAAACCACCTCTATACCGGAAACTGAGATGTCCTTCACTGCGGTGCCATATTTCAGCCCCACGACCGTGGCCGATCCAGAGCTCGAGTACGCCTGGAACGTCAACGGCAATCCGGTCACGATAAACGCTGCCAAGCCGAACGAGATAACGATCAACGCTGCCAAATCGAGCGGTAACGCGGCAATCGGTCTCGAACTCACACACGCCTCCAATTATTTCCTCGATGCACAGGGAATCTGGAGCGTGACATTTTCAAGGTCTGCAGTGAATGGCACGAGCGGGGGAGCGACAGATCCGTTCCATCAATAATTAGTATGAACACCACAACTCACATCATTCGATATCTCACCGCGGGCATTCTGGTAGCGATTCTCGGCGGATTGCTCGGCTGGTACGTCTTCGTGCACCGACAGGTCGCAACGACCACTGCGACGGATGCAGCGCGCGGGCTGGGCACGACCCAGACATTCGGATCGAGTAATGGAAGCACGTACCAAAATACACTGACCAGCCTCGGAAACGGATCAAGTACCGTTGCAACGGGGGCGACCGGCAAACAAGCGCCGCGTCTCTGGGAAGTCACCTCATCACCGGTAGCAGGTATGGGCTTTATCGCATCAACAACGCGGCTCGATTTCGTCGAGCGCGCGACCGGCAACATCCTTGAAGCGGATCCACAGCAAACGAAAGTAACACGCATCACCAATACACTGTTCCCGAAGGTATACGAGGCGCAATTTGCGCAGTCCGGACAGGTAGTGCTGCGCTCATTGAGCGACAACGGCGCGATCACGACGTTCCTTGGAAGCGTTGCGAGTAGTTCAGCGGATCAGGTTAATACGCCCGTAGCGCTTACCGGCATATACCTGCCACAGAATATTCGCAGCATCACTGTACGGAACTCAACATCACAGTTATTCTTCCTCAGTCCGGTATCGGGGGGAGTGAGCGGCATCACGACCGATTGGAAAGCTGCTGCCCAAAAGAAAATATTTGCTTCTGCGCTCACCGGCTGGCAATCGCAGTGGCTCGACGATGGTAAGACTTACATCACGCAAAATGCGACTGATGGCGTGAATGGCTATGCATTCCAACTCGGCGCCGACGGCTCCATGACTCCAATTCTCACGGGCACACCCGGTCTCTCTGTACTCCCACGCTCAGGATCACAGGCGATCATCTATAGCGCATCGAGCAACGGCTCCGTAAGCCTGTACGCGAAGCAGTCGTCGGGAGCGTCGGTGGAAGTACTTCCGATCAGTACGGTGGCCGATAAGTGCGTGTGGTCGCCGTGGCAAGAACTCATCGCATATTGTGCGGTACCTGCCGCAATCAGCTCCAACACATTCCTTCGCGATTGGTACGCGGGAATCGTACACACACAGGACTCGTGGTGGAAGATCGATGTAAGTGCGGGCACTGCGGAGCGGTTCTACGCAGTCGATTCGAAATATTCACTCGATGTGACGAATCCGATGATCGATCGCGGGGGAGGGTACATCGCGTTCATCAACAACCTCGACAAATCGCTCTGGATGCTCAAAATAGATCAATAAATAATATGCGTATATTCCGCTCGATCATCGCTTTCATCGTAGTCCTGTTTTTCTCGGGCGTCGCTCATGCGCAAAATACAGGCGGTTTCGTACCACTTGCTAACAGTGATCAATCGCCGATGCTTCAGGAGGTGTATAAATCTACCGGTCTCGGTGAATATATAAATGTACTCTTCAAAGCCTCCCTCTCTGTAGGTGCAATACTCGCCGTTGTCCGCATCGCATATGCCGGCTACCTTTATATGGGTACTGATATGTGGGGAAACAAACAAAAGGCGAGGGAGGTGCTTGGTGACGTGACGCTGGGCATCCTCCTATTGCTTTCAATCTTCCTCATTTTAAACCAGATCAATCCACAATTGCTCAATTTGAGCGTTCTCAATAACAAAAGTGCGAATCAGATATCTGCTCCTGCACAATAAGTTTCCGAACAAACGGAAACTATGCTGCGTATTTGATGACGAC
>CAIRSC010000066.1 GCA_903881205.1 uncultured bacterium
AAACTTATGAAACGGACGATTACTCGTGTCAAGGCATAGAAACTTGCCTAATTGAGCCATAAATTGTAGTATCTACCGACGTATGACAAAGATCGCAATTATAGAGACGGGAGGCAAACAGTACGTTGTCACTGAAGGCACGGTATTGGATGTTGAGACCGTAGCGGGCGTTGAGAATGCAGGTGACAAGATCACGTTCGAAAATGTACTCCTGACCGACGACGGATCGGCGATTTCGATTGGTGCTCCGTATGTAAAGGGCGCATCAGTGAAAGCTGAGCTCGTCACGCACGATCGCAACAAGAAAATCACCGTCATCAAGTACCGCGAGAAGAGCCGCTACTTCAAGAAGAAGGGTCATCGTCAGCCGATCTCGACGATCAAGATCACCAGCCTCTAAAATAAAAAAGAACGGCCCGTCGTAAGACGGGCCGTTTTTCTTTCAGAGTGGCGATCAGTTGAGGTTCATTCCATCGACCTTCTGGCCACCGTTCTTTTGCAGCCAGCGGGCTATGTCCTGTTGCTCCAAATCCGACCCGCCGAACTTGTTTGACCATCCGAGAGCGCGTATGCCAAAGCAGGCCCACGAGCAGCGTGACGACGAATGCGCCTCCGATCGGAACCGTCTGGACCGGCAGATTCACATACGGTCCAAGCGGAATGCTCGCAGCCGATACAACAACGATAATAAGGATCAGAAGATTTGTTTTCAGGCAAATGTCCCGGAACATCCGGCGATATACTTTATCTTCAATCTGTTTCATCGGTCACCTCCAGTGCCTACTTAATCATTACAGGACATTTGGGTCAATCAGCGTCTGTTGTCGAGTGCGTTCTTGAGCGTCTCGGGATCGGCGTATTCGAGCTCCGAGCCGGTCGAGAGTCCACGGCCAAGTGCAGTGACGCGCAGATCGGGTGCGTGGACCATGATGTCTTCGCGCACACGTACCGCCGTGGCATCGCCTTCGGGATTGGCAGGGAAGGCGAGAATGATCTCTTCAAGCCCGCCAAGTTGTCGCTCCGGAAGGGTTCTGAGTAGTTGCTGAATACGAAGTCCACTCGTCTTTTCCGACGCCAATGAGATCGTGCCGCCGAGCACGAAGTATTGGCCGCGATAGGTGCCGCTTCGTTCGAGCGCCGCCAGATCAGTATCACTTGCGACGATCGCAAGATGCTCATGATCGCGTTCGGGATTACTACAAATATTGCAAAGCTTGCTGTCGCCCGCGTGATATCGCATACACTCTTGGCATTGATGCACCGAGCCGCCGAGCTGTTGGACGGATTCGACGAGTTCACGGCGCAACGAGGGTGAGCTACGCAAAAGGTATGCGACGAATCGATTCGCCTGTCGCGGGCCGATGCCGGGAAAGCGCTCAAAAATTCTGGAAAGTCGTTCGATGGGATCCATGCGCCAAGTATACGCTAGTACAAAAATCTCCTAGAACGCTTCGGCGCCGCCCGACACCTGTGTTTCTGGTTGCGCACCGAAGTCTCCAAAGTCGCTCTTGTCGATCGACATGAACGTAGTCTTCTCTTCGTCGAATCGGAGGTCCACCTTGCCCACAGGGCCGTTGCGGTGCTTTTCGATGAGAATCTCCGCCACATTGGTGCGTTCGTTCTCGGTACGGTTGCCGGTCATGTCCTCGCGGTGAATGAACATGACCACGTCAGCGTCTTGTTCGATCGAGCCGGAATCGCGAAGGTCGGAGAGGCGCGGGCGTCCACCGCGCTGCTCCACTGCGCGAGAAAGCTGCGAAAGCGCGATCACCGGCACGTCGAGCTCGCGCGCCATGCCTTTGAGTGAGCGAGAAATTTCGGTCACTTGTTGCACGAGGGATTCATTTGATTTGCCGCTCGATGGCGTGATGAGCTGGAGGTAGTCGATCACGATAAGGCCGAGATCCTTTTCCATCTTGAGCCGGCGTGCGACTGAGCGCATCGAGAGCACGGTCATACCCGGCTTATCATCGATATAGATCGGTGCCTCCGACAGAGTGGCTATACCTTCTTGGAGACGCTCGTACTCATCATCTTTCGATATTTTGCCGGTACGAAGGCGCCACGAACTTACACCGGACTGCGCCGCGAGCATGCGGTCGACGAGCTGTTGCGAACTCATTTCGAGTGAAAAGAATCCGACCGATGTTTTGTGCTTCACCGCGGTCTGGCGCGCGATATCGAGTGCGAGCGTCGTTTTACCGATCGAAGGGCGCGCCGCAAGAATAATGAGATCGGACTTCTGGAATCCTGAGAGCATATTGTCGAGCGCCGGGAAGCCGGTCGGTACACCGCGCAGCGATCCCTTGTGCTTCTGGAGGGTCTCAAGGCGCTCCCATGCCTCGGCGAGCTCGTCTTTGATCGCGGTAAATGTCTGCAGCATCGGGGAATTCGTGACGGAAAAGACCGCAGCCTGTGCCTCGTCGAGCACCTGCTCGATGTCGCGATGTTCTTCGAATCCCAATTCGCCGATCTTCGCAGCTGCATCGATAAGACTTCGAAGGACGAATTTAGTCTGCACACCCTGTGCGTAGTGCCGTGCACTGCCCGGCGAGGCCGAGGTGCCGACGAGTTCTGATAGATATGCCGCACCGCCCACGTCGGTGAGCTGTTTTCTCTCCTTAAGCTTGCCTGAGATCGTGACGACGTCGATCGGCTCGCCTTTTGCATACAGAGAAATCATCGCGTCGTAGATTACGCGATGCTTGCCGGCATAGAATGAATCTACTCCGACGAGATCCGCAACCTCGTACATGGCACTTTGATTCAAAAGCAGTGCTCCCAAAAGAGCGCGCTCCATTTCAACGTCTTGCGGCGGGACTCTCAGTCCGGTGGTTGCCATATCAGCGATAGTAGCATGCCCGATTTTCAGGCATTCGCCCGCAAAAGAGCGAAACGGGGACTTGGTGTGGAAAAGGAGGGGACAGTCATATTTCTCGGCGGGACGAGTTTTACACAGGGCTTGCACGACCCCTTGACGCATGGTAGTATATTTGATACAACAAAGACATAGGAATTCAAATAGTCAAATAATTGCATCAATTAAGGAAATTATATGCTTTCATTCTCACCAAAGTCAGTGACCAAAGAGCTCCTCTCGGAGCTCCCGGACCGCTCCCGTCGCGTACTCGTCGACCGATTTGGCCTCAGCGCCAAGGGCGAAGAGCGCACACTGGATGCCATTGGACAGGAATACGGCATTACGCGCGAACGTATCCGTCAGATCGAAAATCACGGCCTGGCGACCGTGCGCGACTCGGATACGTACACCGCTCATACGTCTACACTCGAAGACCTTAAGCGCGCAGTAGCTGCGCTCGGTGGTGTACTCGCTGAACACACGCTTCTTTCCGAGATCGCGAAGTCCGATTCGGATCACAATCATGTTATTTTTCTTCTCACGGTAGGACATCACTTCGAAGATCGCCGCGAGAACGCAGACTTCAAGACACGTTGGTACACCGACGAGCAGCTTGCCGAACAGGTAGAGAATGCGCTCACGGCACTCTATGAATCACTCGAATCCAATCGTCTGACCGCCGAGGATGAATTCCTCCAGATGTTCGCGAAGTTCCTCAAGCAGGAGGGAGTAAAGGG
>CAIRSC010000067.1 GCA_903881205.1 uncultured bacterium
ATCGAGCCGATCATGATCGTGATGCTTGCCGTGGGAGTGGCAGTCTTGCTCGCATCGGTACTCATTCCGATCTACAACATCGCTTCCGGCTTTTAAGCGGACTGGCGCACGTACTGTTATCCACACGGGCGCAATCAATGGCGGCGGGGCGGTATACAATGGGCCTACTTACCAGAAACAGTATTAAAAGTCAGTGAATCAATTAATTGTATGATGAAATCAACTCGACGAGGCTTTACACTCATCGAATTGCTCGTGGTCATCGCGATCATCGGCATTCTCTCGTCCGTCGTTCTCGCGTCGCTCAATACCGCACGGAAGAAGGGCCGTGATGCACGCCGTGTCGCCGATATCAAACAGCTGCAGTTGGCGCTTGAGCTCTATTACGACGCCAATGGTGCATATCCTACTACCATCTCTACTACGACCCTCGTTTCCCCGGGCTTCATCGCGGCATTGCCGGGTGATCCATCGAACCAGGTCGCGTACTCATATGCGGCATACGCTGCCACATCAGCAACGGTTGGCACATGTTCAGGCTACCACCTCGGATCGGATCTTGAAGTCGCCGGCAACAATGCCTTCAAGTCGGATGCCGATGTGACCACTCTCGTTATAAGCGGATCGGAAACCAACATCGCGCCGATCGTTACATGCACCGGTTCCGGAGCGGACTTCCACGGGACCGACACCGTGCAATGTAACAATGGAGATGTCGGAAGCGGCTGCTACGACGTGAAATCCTAAGTAACACACTGCAATGCAAAACACCCCGCCGATGCGGGGTGTTTTCATACGGTATACTTTTCACTAATGGCATTGGGATTTGTATGCGGATTCTTCGGCCTCATCGTCGGCAGTTTTCTCAATGTCGTGATCCTGCGACACGGTGCGCGGTCACTGCATGGCCGCTCGGGCTGCATGTCATGCGGCGCACAGATCAAGTGGTACGATCTGATCCCGGTCGTTTCATGGTTGGCACTGCGCGGCCGCTGTCGCGCATGCCGCAGTTCCATTTCGATCCAATATCCGCTCGTGGAACTCACGACCGCTCTCAGCTTTGCATTGGTCGGGGTGTCACAATCGACGGTCGACATCGCACTACCGTTCTTCTGTGCGATCGCGGCTTTCATGATCGCGATCGGCGCATACGATATACGACACACGATCATTCCGGATGAATGGGCATACATGTTCGCGACGCTCGTCGCGGTGACATCGATCCTCAGTCCGCTCTATTCGGGACCGCTCCTCTTTCTGGTGCTTGCCGGGCCCGTTGCGGCCTTGCCGCTGTTCGTCCTCTGGCTCGTATCAGGCGGCAGATGGATGGGTCTCGGTGATGCAAAGTTGGCCCTGGGCATCGGCTGGCTACTCGGGCCGGTATACGGACCGGTCGCGATCATGGGTGCGTTCGTGATCGGTGCCGTGATCAGTGTCGCGATTCTCTTACCGTTGCCGTATGTTCGTCTCTACCTGCACGCGCTTGTAACCGGAAGGGGGATAGCGCGATTGAACGTGTCGCGAGAGCGGCTTACAATGACGAGCGAAGTCCCGTTCGGACCGTTCCTTGTCGCGAGCGCCTTTCTCACCTGGATGCTTTTGCTCTATCACGTACCACTTCCTTTGTGAAAAATATCTTTACACACATCCGGCTCTCAGTATCCCGCATTGTGCGTCAGGCACGCCTGAGCGGGCAGGCGGGCTTCACACTCATTGAGCTGCTCGCCGTGACCGCGATCATGATCCTCATCACGGGGCTCGTCCTCGCCAACAACAATAAATTCAACGGCACCATCCTACTGCAGAATGTGGCGTATGATATCGCGCTTTCGATTCGCGAAGCGCAGGTATACGGTATCTCGGTGCAAAATTTCAACGGCTCGTACAATGCGGCATACGGCATGCATTTCCAGCGCGATCAAAGCAATTCGTCGGTCTATGTACTCTTCGCCGATGCGGTCACGGTCAACGGCACGTATGATACGGGAGAGCTCGTGCAGTCCACGACGCTCTCCGGGGCGTATCAGATCCGGGACCTCTGTGCGACACCGCCGGAAGGCCCCGAGGTGTGCGGTCTGACTTCACTCGACATTACGTTCGTTCGTCCCGAACCGGATGCCTATATTCGCTCTCCTATATACAACGGACTCAATAGCTCTGCGCGCATCCAGATCACTTCCACGTCGGGCGGCACGCGCAATATCGTCATCGGGTCCAACGGGCAGATCTCGGTCCAGCAATAATATGTACAACACGATACCAAGCAAAAGACATGCGAAGAATAGTCAGACTCGCCTGCGCGCGCAGGCGGGCTTCACGCTGATCGAAATGATCGTGGCCGTGGGCCTTTTCGCGATCGTTATGCTTGTCTCCGTCGGCGCGCTTTTGTCGCTGGTCACCGCCAACAGAAAAGCACAGGGACTGCAATCAGTGATGAACAACATGAACGTCGCGATCGACGGCATGGTGCGCTCGGTACGCATGGGATCGGCATACGACGGATCAGGACAGTGCGCGGGTAATACCGACGGCCAGCCGAAGGATTGCACCAGCGGAGGGACCGAGCTCGCGTTCGAGCCGTATCACACGGGCCCGGCAGTGCCACTCTGGATCTACTGGTTTGCAAAGGATGAAAATGGCGTCGGTCGCCTCTACAAATCGGAGGATGGTACGCTGGGTGGGCTCCCGATCACCGCGCCCGAGGTCAATATCAACTCGGTCACGTTCTACGTACTTGGGTCGAAGACCGGCGATATACAACAACCGAAAGTACTGGTCGTCATTAAGGGGAGTGCAGGTACGGCCAATCTGATCACGAGCACGACCTTTCATATACAAGCAACGGCAGTGCAGCGCGTACTCGATCTATGATGAAACACACGACACATACAAAACGGGGCCTGCCTACGCAGGCGGGATTTACGCTGATCGAAACACTCGTTGCAGTGTCACTGCTTTCGGTCTCGATCGTGGCACCGATGGCACTGACGACGCAAAGTCTCACCGCTGCATATTACGCGCGCGACCAGGTCACCGCCTTCAATCTTGCACAGGAGGGTATCGAAGCAATCCGTGCGATCCGCGATGGCCAGATCCTGCAGATCTCGCAGAATGCCAACGCCACCGGAATTGACCTGTTCGGCCCGATCCCGGTTGATCAGGATTTTACGATCGATTCGCGCCAATCATCACCATCCAATGCGATCCAGACGTGTTCGGGCACATGCGGGGCACTGCAGACCGACGGCACACTCTTCGGCTATGATCCTGATAGAACGACTTGGGTACCGACGCATTTCACCCGCACGATGCGCGTGAGATATGTGGGCGCCGGGCACGACGAGATTCGTGTGTCGGCGACCGTATCGTGGCCGACCGCATCGGGCCAGGTGCGAACCTTCACGATTTACGAGAACCTCTATCGCTGGGTCAACGACGGTGCCGCGAGCACCTGATCATGCTATGAAAAAACACTACCCATTCAACACTAGCGATATGCTGAAAAAATTATTCCCTTCATATGCGGCGTCTTCTGTGCGAATCGGTCGGCGCGGCCTGCCTGCGCCCCGCCTGCGCGGACAGGAGGCAGGATTCACGCTCTTGCTCGCTGCCCTGATCGCGTCGATCGTGCTATCGCTCGGTACATCGATCTATACGATCGCCGTCAAGCAGGTCCAGCTTTCTACCCTCGGCCGCGATTCGCAGTTCGCCTTTTACACCGCCGACACAGGCGCTGAGTGCGCATTGTATTGGGATGTGCGATACAGCGCGTTCGCTACGACCACGACCGGCGTCTCGCCGACCTGCGACGGCAAGTCGATAACGGTATCCAACTCGGGCGCAACATTTCCATACAGCGACGAGTTCCAGGTCGACCTGTTCGTCAATGGAGACGGTGTGACCGGCACCTCGGATGATCTTGGTTATTGCGCCGATGTACGCATCACGAAAAACAACACGAATCCGCATACGGTCATTCATGCTGACGGATACAGCGTGAACTGCGCGTCAATCGACGCAAGCGCTCGTGCATTGCAGCGCTCAGTGGAGCTCCAATACTAGTCCGTACGCGGCGAGGTGCCGTTCTGGTATCATAGCTGCATGATGAAACAGGAGAGCGTACAGCAGCGCTATGAGCGGCTCAAGAAGGCCGTCAACCACTATCGTACGCTCTATCATGTCTACGATATCGAGGAGATCTCGGAGGCCGCACTCGATTCGCTCAAGCGCGAACTTGTCGAGCTCGAAGCCGCGCATCCCGAGCTCGTCACACCGCAGAGTCCGTCGCAGCGTGTGGCAGGCAAGCCGCTTCCGGGTTTCAAAAAAGTGAAGCACAAGGTGCCGCAGTGGTCGTTCAATGATGCGTTTACACCGCAGGACATGCGCGAATTCGATACGCGCGTAAAGCGCTTTCTCAAGCCGGCCTTCGGCGACGTGCAGCCGACATATGTGTGCGAGCTCAAGATAGACGGACTCAAAGTGGTGTTTGAATATGAAAAAGGACTGCTCACAACGGCGGCGACGCGCGGCGACGGCACTGTAGGCGAAGATGTGACGCACAATATACGCACCATCGAGTCGGTGCCGCTGACACTTGAGCGCCCGGTCGACATTATTGTCGAAGGGGAAGTGTGGATGAGTTCGAAAAATCTCGCCGCGATCAATCGCGCACGCGAGAAAAATGGCGAGCCCCTCTTTATGAATCCGCGCAATGTCGCGGCGGGCTCGATTCGGCAACTCGATCCTGCGATCGCCGCGAGCCGCAATCTCGATGTGTTCTTCTACGAGGTCGCTCGCACGTCCGACCCACCTCCGGCGACCCAAGCCGAAGCGCTCGCATACATGCGCGAGCTCGGATTCAAGGTCAATACACATTTCACGACCGCACATGATATCGACGAGGTCATCGCATTTTGGGAATCATGGAAGGAGAAAGGGCGCGCACAGGAATACTGGATCGACGGCATCGTCGTGAAGGTCAACGAAAAGCAATATCAGGAGGCGCTCGGATATACAGGCAAGGCTCCGCGCTTTGCGATCGCGTTGAAATTCCCGGCCGAGCAGGTAACGACGGTCGTCGAGGCGATCGTACTGCAGGTAGGGCGCACCGGCGTACTCACTCCCGTCGCGCATATGCGCCCGGTCGAGGTCGCGGGTACCATCGTTTCGCGCGCGACCTTGCACAACGAAGATGAGATCAAGCGGCTCGATGTGCGTATTGGCGACACGGTGATCCTACAGAAGGCGGGAGACGTGATCCCCGACATCGTTTCGGTCGTGCCGGAACTGCGCCCGAAGGGGGCCAAGCCGTACGAGTGGCCAACGAATGTACCGGAATGCGGAGGCGATGGATCGATCGAGCGCGTACCCGGTGCCGCTGCATGGCGCTGTGTGAACATCGACTCATTCGCCGTCGTGCGCCGGCGGTTCCATAATTTCGTCGGCAAGCACGCGTTCGATATCGAAGGATTTGGTCCGAGTACCGTCGATCAACTGCTTGAAAAGGGCCTCGTACAGCATTACAACGAACTCTTCACGCTCACCGAAGGCGACCTGCTCACGCTCGAGGGGTTTGCAGAGATCTCCGCAAAAAAGCTCGTCGCTGCGATACAGAAAGCGCGCACGGTCGAGCTTGCACGACTGATCGTCGGGCTCTCGATCCCACAGGTGGGCGAAGAGACGGCGATCCTGCTAGCGGATCAGTTCCGCACCATCGATAAGCTCGCAGCAGCGTCGGTCGAGAAACTCGAAGCGCTCAGCGGAGTGGGCCCGATCGTCGCGCGCGCTATCGTCGGCTGGTTCGCAGTCAAGCGACACCAACAGCTCGTGGAAGATCTCAAATCGGTACTCAAGATAAAATCACCACCGAAGCGCGAGGCGACACGGCTGAAGCTCGCGGGCAAAACGTTTGTCCTCACCGGCTCGCTCTCATCTATGAGCCGCGATGAAGCAAAAGAAAAGATCCGCGTCCTCGGCGGCGACGTCTCAGGCTCCGTTTCTAAGAAAACGTCGTATGTAGTGGCAGGAGATGAGGCCGGTTCGAAGCTCGAGAAGGCAGAAGCGCTTGGAGTCGCAGTGCTGACAGAAGATGAATTTCTGCGTATTATAGCCACATGACAGACAATGGTGTGGACATTCGGGCGCTCGCCAAGCTCGCCCGGCTTG
>CAIRSC010000068.1 GCA_903881205.1 uncultured bacterium
GAAGACGGATTCATTCTCCGCCGCAAGGCGGTCGATCTCAATATTCCGCTTATCACCAATCGTCAGCTCGCCGAAGCATTCGTCACGGCGTTCCACGAGATACGCGAACAAAAGATTGTCATCAAGTCCTGGGAGGAGTACAAACAGGGTTAAAAGAAAAAAGCCCCGACGCTACGCGACTGGGGCCCTTACTCTACGCACAATAAATTTGTACAACACCCCGGTACGCTACGCGGGATCGAGATAATGGGTGATTCCCGCCCAAAACTCCTACATCTCCACTGTCGTGGGATGCGTGCAGTCAGCTTTATACTATGGTACGTCTTAAACGTCAAGCCTCCTACTTTTTAGATTTTTTGAGCATCTTTTTGAGATAGTAGCCGGTGTGAGAGCCGTCGGTGCGTGATACTTCCTCGGGCGTGCCCTGCGCCACGATAGTGCCACCCCCTTCTCCGCCTTCAGGCCCCATATCGATCAGATAATCGGCGCATTTGAGTACATCGAGATTGTGCTCGATAACGACCACGGTATTGCCGCGTTCGACGAGCTTCTGGAGGATATCGATGAGTTTTGCGACGTCGTCGTAGTGAAGTCCCACCGTCGGTTCATCGAGCAGGTAGATGCTCTTGGTGATATGCGGACGATAGAGTTCCGATGCGATCTTCACGCGCTGCGCCTCGCCCCCGGAGAGGGTCGTCGCACTTTGCCCAAGCTCAAGATATGAGAGTCCCACATCCGCGAGCGTCTGCAATCGGTCGTGGATCGCCGGAATATCTTCAAAGAAGTCGATCGCCTGCTCGACTGTCATAGAGAGCACGTCGTGAATGCTCTTCTTTTTATATTTCACTTCGAGCGTCTCTTTCATAAATCGCTTGCCGTTGCAGACATCGCACGTCACGTAGACCGTTGGAAGGAAATGCATTTCGACGGCGACGAGGCCGTTGCCCTGACACGCTTCGCAGCGGCCGCCCTTCACATTGAAAGAGAATCGGCCCGGTCCCCAGCCGCGTGCGCGCGACTCCTCGCTCATCGCAAACATATCGCGGATGTGCGTCCACGCGCCGGTATATGTGGCGGGATTCGATCGCGGCGTGCGTCCGATCGCCGACTGGTCGATGAGTATCGCGCGGCCGAGATATTCGGTACCGGAAAATTCTTTGCAGTTGTAGATCTTGGCGGTGCGGAATCGCTTGTCGAAACGCGCCTGCAGATTGCGATGCAAAATTTCATAGAGGAATGTGGATTTCCCCGAGCCTGATACGCCGGTGATACCGACGAGCTTATTGAGCGGGATATCCACGTTGAGATCCTTCATATTGAACTTACTCGCACCGCGAATTTTGATCTTTCCGCGATCCACCGTACGACGATGCTCCGGAAGCTCGATGCGGGCTTCATCGCGCAAGTATGCGAGCGTCCGCGAGCCGCTCTTGTTGGTCTTGGCTGTGAGCAGATCCTCGAGCCACCCTGCGGCCACAATATTGCCCCCGTGTACGCCGGCACCCGGCCCGATATCGATGATGTAGTCCGATGCATAAATCGTGTCCTCGTCGTGTTCGACCACGAGTACGGAATTGCCGAGATCGCGCAAATGCTTGAGCGTCGTAATGAGCTTATCGTTGTCGCGCTGGTGCAGACCGATCGTCGGTTCGTCGAGCACGTAGAGTGCGCCCACGAGCCCGGAACCGAGCTGCGATGCGAGCCGGATGCGCTGTGCCTCTCCGCCGGAAAGCGTATTGGCCTTACGATCGAGCGTGAGGTACTCGATCCCGACGTTGAGCATGAATTGCAAACGCGACGTGATCTCTTTGATCACCTGCCGCGAGATATCCTGTTCTTTCTTCGAAAGTTTGAGTGCATTAAAAAAGTCCATCGCATGCTCGATCGAGAGCGATGAGAGATTGACGATATTGGTACCAGCAGCGGCACCTTTGTGATTCTCGGGCGCCTCTACGGGCCCGAGGAATACGTTGAGCGATTCGGGGCGCAGGCGCGCACCCTCGCAGACAGGACAGTTCTCGTCGCTGAAAAGGTACTTTGTGCCGAGACCCTTACACTCAGGACATGCACCGTACGGAGAATTGAATGAGAAAAGACGCGGCTCGACCTCCGGGAACGAGAACCCGTCGTATGGGCAGAGGAATTTGGCGGATACGATATGTGTGGAACCGTCGGCATCCATGATGCGCACGAGCCCGTCGGATTCGAGCAGTGCACGCTCGATCGCCTCAGACGCGCGCTCAAACGACCCTTTCTTGTCGTCGTTGAATTCACTCACGAATATCTCATCGACGATCACGTCGACATCGTGGCGATCATTCTTTTCGAGCACGATGCGCTCCCGCAGCGACTTCTCGGTGCCGTCTATAATGACCTTTTCGTACCCCTTGCCGAGCATGTCGTAGAGCAGCTGGTAGTACTCGCCCTTACGGCCCACGACGACGGGCGCCAGTATCTTGATCTTCGCATCGGACACGTTGGAAGTGAGATTTTTCTTTGCGTCCGCCTTCCCCTTTTTCTGTGCCTTTTCCACCAGCTCAAGAACCGATTCAAGGATCTCCTCGTTGGTGAGCTTGCGCACTTCGCGTCCGCAGATCGGACAATGCGGATGACCGATGCGCGCATAGAGCACGCGCAGATAGTCGTAGATCTCAGTGATCGTCGCGACCGTCGAGCGCGGATTGTTGGAACGCGACTTTTGGTCGATCGAAATGGCCGGAGAAAGTCCCGATATCTCATCGACATCCGGCTTCTGCATTTGGCGCAGGAATTGGCGCGCGTATGCAGAGAGCGACTCCACGTACTTGCGCTGACCTTCGGCAAATATGGTATCGAACGCGAGCGATGACTTGCCCGAGCCCGAAAGGCCGGTGAAGACCACCATCTTGCCGCGCGGCATTTCGACGCTCACGTTCTTGAGATTATGAGTCCGCGCACCCTTGATGACGATCTTATTGTCGGGGTTTATTTTGTTGTCTTTATCTGCCATATCATGATTCTGCAAACAATACTGACCCCCTGCTTGCGCTGGGGGTTGGATATGTGCACTATATCACAAGCGGCTTTTCAAATCACAATCAGCCATGGAGGCTATCGTGAATCGACAGACGGGCGAAACAGTTAGCTTCACCACTTTAAGCATACTTTGGCTTAAGCGACAGTTTCGGGTTCCTCGCTACAACAGGAATGGCTTACGAACGTTCAACGCCGGCGAGATTGAGCAAATGGAAACTGAGACCGCCAAGGCGTATCTGCTCGCGGGCGGATGGTTTCCAGGAATGGACGATCGCTTCACCAAATAATGCGGCACTCTGACAAATCAAAAGGCCGGGCAATGCGCCCGGCCTTAGTTTTTTTCTATCTCATGCTCGTGCCGACATGTAGCCTTCGATACGCTGTTTCCGGGCAACCGGATTCACAGCAGCACCGGTGGAGCTAGACCGATAGTGCTTGTGTGCAAGAAGATCAAGATCGGCGACGGACTCCGACTGCACCCAGTTGAACGACTCGAGTACAGTGATAACTTCGGGTACCGTTAAGGTCATGCTTGAAAGTTTGAACGATGCACCGCACCGATCTCGCACCAACCCTTCCCACACCGCCTCACGCAGGTGCAGGCACCGGCGGAGTCGGAACGTCAGCTTCACCCGGTCATGCTTCTGTTTTACCAGAAGCGTTGCCGTGTTGGTACCGAACGGCTTTTCCCGATCGCCATACGCCACTTCCCGATCGAACAGTTTCATTCGCAGGTAACTGAAGAAGAACGTATTGAAGCTCTTCTCGATCGCCATGTCGTGCGCAAAGACGCAGCTTGCGAAGTATTGTGCAAACTCGGGCCACGGCGAAACCTTGCGTATGACACCGACGAGTACGTGGGCATCGTGCTCGCGTTCGCTGCCGCCCATGGCATCGGTCACATCGACAGGACCACGTTTGCACAGGCCTGCGAACGCCGACCTGAATCGTAGTTCGTGCTCACCTGTACCAAAGCGTAGCTGACGCCACGCCTCCAAGACTTGTGCCGCAAGAACCGAGGGACGATCCTCCAAGGAGGATTGATTGTATTTCTCGGTGACCCCGTAGCGACTGAGCAGGTGCATCACAATGCCGAGACTCGAGGCGGTTATGCTTTCGACGGCAGTGAGATGCATGGTGCCGACCGCCAATCGTAAGGCAGCGGCAAGATTTTCGATGTTCTTGAGTGGGCGGTACGAGCCGCGGATATCAAGCACATCGGTATCAATCCCTATTGCAGTCATTGATCGTGCCCCTTGGTTTGTGATGTTGCACTTTTTTCTGGGCTACGCATTTACAATGTACTTAAACCCGCAATATAATGCGTTTAAATCATTAATATGTCAACCTCTGCAATCCTTAGAAAAGGGCGGCTTCTTCCTGCAGTTCCACGCCGAATTGCGCCGATACTTCGAGCTTGATCACCTGTGCCAGATTACGCACATCATGCGCCGTGGCACAGCCGGTATTCACGATGTAGTTGGGATGTTGAACGGATGCGATCGCATCGCCTACTTTGTGCCCCTTGAGTCCGGCTTTTTCGATAAGCCATCCTGCAGGAACTCTCCCTTCGCGCGCCTTCATTCCTTTTTCGGACTCAAACATCTCGACAATATTCGCCGGCGCTGAGGGATTCATAAAGAAACTGCCCGCCGCGCGCACATTTTGCAAATGCCGCTTTTCACGCTCTGCGATCGTCTCATCACTCAGTCGATCCGAGTCCTGTGGATCGGCGGGGCGAAGCTCCAGCCATACATGCACGATGATCCACTCCGGGTGATCCTTGAAGAACGAGTGGCGGTACGAGAAATCGCATTCGACATTCGAAAATTCCTTCACTTCTCCACTCTGAGAATTGAGCGCACGGACGCGAGTCACAAAGTCCTTGATCTCCGGACCAAATGCCCCTGCGTTGCCACGTACGGCGCCACCGATCGTCCCGGGAATGCCCGCGAGCTTCTCCCAGCCTCCAAGACCGCACTCTGATGCCGCACGAATGAGTTTGAGTACATTGCATCCCGCATCCGCTTCCACACATAAAGGACCGTCCTTTATGTAACTTGTTGAGCCTTCGACGATGCGGATCACGAGACCCTCGAGACCACCGTCGGGAATAAGTACGTTACTTCCGCCTGCCAGAACTCGGAATGTTTCTCGATGCTCTTTTGCCCACGCAAGTGCTTCGCTAATCTCTGACTCAGAGGAAACCTCAACAAAGAATTTTGCACTGCCGCCGATTCCAAATGTGGTGAGCGGTGCGAGTGCTACGTTTTCACGAATATCGAGTGTCATATTATTTTTTATCTTCGTGCGCACGCGATGTTTCATTGGTCGCCTTCTTTTTCTTGGTCGTCTTGGCGAGCTTCTCAAGCTCACCTATTTCATCGCGCAGGATCGCAGCTGTCTCGAAGTCGAGATCATCGGCCGCCTGATGCATCTGGCGGCGCTTCTCCGCAATCGCCTTCTTCGGATCTTTCTGTGCCGAAAGATCGAGCTCCGTCAATTCGGTGACTGCTTTGCGGCGGTTCTTCTGAATATCTGCAGTGATGTCGTGAATGCGCTTTTGCACCGTTTGTGGGGTGATGCCGTGTTTTTCGTTGTAAGCGGTTTGAATAGTACGGCGACGATTCGTCTCCCCGATCGCGCGCTCCATCGAGCCGGTCATATTGTCGGCATACAGGATGACTTTGCCGTTGACGTTGCGCGCGGCGCGTCCCATCGTCTGAATGAGCGATGTCTCCGAACGAAGAAATCCCTCTTTGTCGGCATCGAGAATCGCGACGAGCTCCACCTCGGGAAGGTCGAGGCCTTCGCGCAGCAGGTTGACGCCGACGAGCACATCGAACGTACCGCGGCGGAATTCGGTAAGGATCTCGATGCGCTCGATCGTCTTCACGTCGCTGTGCAGATAGCGCACTTTGATCTTTCGCTCTTCGAGGAACGTCGCAAGATCCTCAGCCATTTTCTTGGTGAGTACGGTGCACATGGTGCGCGCGCCGCGAGCGGTAATTTTTTCGGCCTCGGCGATAAAGTCTTTCACCTGCCCCGCGAATGTATCCGAGCTCACGATCGGACGGATGATGATCTCGGGATCGATGAGTCCGGTCGGACGGATCACCTGCTCAATTGGCTTACCTGAGTGCTCGAGCTCGTACACCCCAGGTGTCGCTGAGGTATAGATCGTCTGTCCTACGCTTTTTTCAAACTCGGTGAATTTGAGCGGTCGATTGTCGAGCGCCGATGGCAAGCGGAATCCGTATTCAATGAGAATATCCTTACGAGCCTTGTCGCCGGCATACATACCACCGATCTGTGGAATGGTGACGTGCGATTCGTCGATGACGGTGAGGAAGTCTGGCGTGCCGTCGGGCTTATGGGGAAAATATGACAATAATGAATACGAAGGCTCGCCCGGCTTTCGACGATCAAAGTGGCGCGAGTAGTTCTCGATGCCGTTGCAGTAGCCGAATTCATTGATCATTGAAATATCTTGGCGCGTGCGACGCTTGAGCCGCTCCGCCTCAAGAATCTTGCCCTGCTCACCGAGCACTTTAAGGCGCTCCTCGAGTTCCGCCTTGATATCGGCCACCGCGGCTTCCTGCACCTCCTTTGGCGTCACATAGTGCTTGGCCGGGAATATAAATACCGCATCCCGATGCTCGCCAATCTCGCGCGTCATTGCGTCGATCTCCTCGATCCGCGTGATCTTGCCACCACTGAGATCGATACGATAGATGGTTCGCTCGTTGGCGGGCATCACTTCGATCTTCGAGCCAAGCGCACGGAATGTCCCCGGCGAAAGATCGCCCGCGACGCGGTCGAAGTACATACCAATGAAGGCACGCGTGAGCGAAGCGCGTGTATACGCATCGCCAGTGGTGAGTTTCAAATTTACCTTTTGATATTCCGTCGGGCTGCCAAGTCCATAAATGCACGAGACCGATGCGACCACGATCACGTCTTTACGCGTAAGGAGTGCTTGCGTCGATGCATGGCGAAGTCGTTCGATATCTTCGTTGACCATAGCTTCCTTCTCTATATATGTATCGCTCACCGCCATGTACGCCTCCGGCTGGTAGTAATCGTAGTATGAGACGAAGTAATGCACCGCGGCATCGGGAAAGAAATCGCGGTATTCGGCGGCAAGCTGCGCGGCGAGCGTCTTGTTGTGGGCGATAACGAGCGTCGGCTTTTGGATCTGCTCGATCACGTTGGCGATGGTGAAGGTCTTACCCGATCCGGTCACGCCAAGCAGCGTCTGATCGCGCTCACCGGCCTTGACGCCCTTCACGAGGGCTTCAATCGCCTTGGGCTGATCGCCCGCCGGTGTATAGGAAGATTTGATATGCAAAGACATCCAGCTACTCTAGCAAATTACACCCCTTCCCGCATGCATCACGGTGAATGAGGGACACTAGAGTACGAATATTACGTCACATATATTCCCTGCTTGCAATAACTATGGAACTACGTACTATGGCCCCAGCTCAACGGAGAAATCATGCCAAAGCGCCCGACAAGAGTCTCGATGAACAAACTTCTTGCCCAAAAAGCGATCAGGGAGTCTCGCGACTTAAATGCCGAGATTGACACCGATCCTGAACCTTCGCGAGATCTCCATATACGCGACGACGGACCGGGATGGGCAGGCACGATCATCGTTCACGACAAAGACGATGTTGAATGATCCATCAGACAAACCACAAGGCGGCCGATCCGGGCCGCCTTATCTATTTGTATATTTCTTTAGAAAGTCCGCGCGATATTGTTCAAACGTACCATCGAGAATTGATGCGCGAATGTTTTCAGTCAGTCGCGTAAGGAACCGCATATTGTGGGCGCTCGCGAGCACTCCCGCGAGCATCTCTCCGGACTTGAAGAGGTGGCGGATATAGGCACGCGTATATCGTTTGCAGACGAAGCAATCGCAGTCCGGATCGATCGGTGTGAAGTCTTCCGTATATTCGGCGCGCTCCAAACTGGTTTTTCCTGAATACGTGTACACAGTCGCATTGCGGCCGTTGCGGGTCGGGAGAACACAATCGAATGTATCGATCCCCGCTGCCACTCCGATAAAGATATCCTCCGGCTCCCCGATGCCAAGCAAGTGGCGTGGTTTTTCGTCGGGCAATTC
>CAIRSC010000069.1 GCA_903881205.1 uncultured bacterium
AATGAAACAGAGCTCAAAGCGAAGCTCGAAGAGGTGTTCCGCAATGTCGACCAAGTACTCATCGAAGAATATCTCGGTGGCTGGAAAGAAGTGGAATATGAAGTCGTGCGCGATAGATCCGACAATTGCATCACGGTCTGCAACATGGAGAACATCGATCCGATGGGCATTCACACGGGCGAATCGATCGTCGTCGCGCCGTCGCAAACACTTTCCAATGCCGAATACCACATGCTCCGCGAGGTCGCCATAAAGACGATCCGCCACCTCGGCATCGTCGGCGAATGCAATATCCAGTATGCGCTCGATCCGAAGTCGCACGAATATCGTGTGATCGAGGTCAATGCGCGCCTCTCGCGCTCATCCGCACTCGCCTCGAAGGCCACCGGCTATCCGCTCGCATTCGTGGCGGCCAAACTCGGGCTCGGCTACACGCTCACCGAGCTCAAGAATTCCGTCACGGGCAAGACCACTGCCTGCTTCGAGCCCGCGCTCGATTATCTCGTGCTCAAGATGCCACGCTGGGACGTGGCCAAATTCGAAGGAGCAGCGACCCGCATCGGTACCGAAATGAAAAGTGTCGGCGAAGTGATGGCGATCGGCCGCAATTTTGAAGAAGTACTTCAGAAAGCGATCCGCATGCTCAATGTGGGCGCGCAGGGATTCACCGCACAGAAGAACGGTAACTTCACGATCCCGAATTTCAAGAGAGAGATCCAATATGCGACCACACGGCGAATCTTCGCACTCGGCGAAGCGCTTCGATCGGGCATGACAACGAAAGAGGTCCATGCGCTGTCCAAAATCGACCCGTGGTTCCTCGATAAGATGAAGCACATTATCGATATTGAGAAAACTCTCAAGCAAAAGCGGCTCGATGCGGCGCGCCTGCTCGAAGCCAAGCGCAACGGCTTCTCTGATGCACAGATCGCAATTATAAAGAATTCAACGGAGGAAAAAGTAAGGACACTGCGCCACAAGTGCGGCATCCGCCCGTGGATCAAGCAGATCGATACTCTTGCGGGGGAATTCCCCGCCAAGACCAATTACCTGTATGTCACCTATCACGGCAGCGAGCACGATATCAGCCGCGGACAAAATCAAATGATCGTGCTGGGCTCAGGGCCATACTGTATCGGCTCGTCGGTGGAATTCGACTGGTCGTGTGTGCAAGCGTTGAAAACGGTCAAAAAGGAGGGGCTCAATACGATTATGATCAACTCGAATCCGGAGACGGTGTCGACCGATTACGATATGTCTGATCGGCTCTATTTCGAAGAGCTCTCGCTCGAACGCATTCTCGATATCTCGGATTTCGAAAAGCCGAAGGGCGTCATTATCTCGACCGGCGGACAGATTCCGAATAATCTGGCACTCCCGCTCTCGCGCAATGGCATTCCGGTCCTCGGTACGTCGCCGGAGAACATCGATAGAGCCGAGGATCGCCATATATTTTCAAAAATGCTCGACACACTCCAGATCGATCAGCCGGGGTGGGCAGAGCTCACGACCCCCACGCAGGCAAAAAAAGCCGCCAAGGAGCTCGGCTACCCGGTGCTCGTGCGACCTTCGTATGTGCTCTCGGGTGCCGCGATGAGTGTGGCTTACGACGAGAAGTCACTGACGAAATTCCTCAAACGCGCAACCGATGTATCGTCGGACCACCCGGTGGTCATCTCGAAATTCATCGAGAACGCGCGCGAGATCGAGATCGACGGCGTCGCATCCAAAGGCAAACTCGTGATCTACGCAATCACCGAGCACGTGGAGAACGCGGGCACTCACTCGGGCGATGCCACGGTGGTACTGCCACCGCAGCGCACCTATCTCGAGACAATCCGCCGCGCCAAAGCATCGGCGAAGAAGATCGTCCGTGAACTTAATATCACCGGCCCCTTCAATATCCAGTTCCTTGCCAAAGAGAATCACATCCTCGTGATCGAATGCAATGCGCGTGCCTCGCGCAGCTTTCCCTTCGTCTCCAAGGTCACGGGATACAACTTTATCGATATCGCAGTGCGCGCTTTGCTCGGTAAGGATGTACATGCCGACTATCACACCGTCGAGATCGATACTGTCGCGGTGAAGTCGCCGCAATTCTCATACAGCCGCATCAAGGGCGCCGATCCGATCCATTATGTGGAAATGGCATCCACCGGCGAGGTCGCCTGTTTCGGCGATTCGTATGCGGAAGCACTCATCAAATCGATGATGTCGGCGGGGTTCAGACTGCCGCGCAAGAATATTTTGGTCTCACTCGGCAAAGAAGAAAATCAGGTCAAGCTGCTCACTTCGATCAAAACGCTCGCGGAAATGGGATTCAAACTCTTTGCCACTGAGCACACGGCCGATTTCTTACTGGAGAACAAAGTGAAGTGTACGAAAGTATATAAAATTCATCGCTCCAAAAAGCCCAGCGTGTCGGAGCTCCTTGCCTCGGGCGATCTCGATCTCATCATCAACGTACCAGAGAAAGCACTTGCCCGTGAATCCGAAGACGGATTCATTCTCCGCCGCAAGGCGGTCGATCTCAATATTCCGCTTATCACCAATCGTCAGCTCGCCGAAGCATTCGTCACGGCGTTCCACGAGATACGCGAACAAAAGATTGTCATCAAGTCCTGGGAGGAGTAC
>CAIRSC010000070.1 GCA_903881205.1 uncultured bacterium
GAGCGCGTGAGAGACGAGCTCATTCGTATTCTTATGAGTCCGCGGCCCATGCAGGCGCTCTACGTGGCTCAAAAGCTCGGGTTATTGAAATATATGATTCCCGAATTGGAAGAGGGTATCGGCTGCGACCAGAATCAGGCGCATTCGTTCGATGTGTTCGAGCATCTCATGCGGAGCCTGCAGCATGCGGCCGACAAGGAGTGGCCGCTCGACGTGAGACTTGCCGCGCTCTTGCACGATATCGGCAAGCCTGCGACACGCGCGCACTCCGAAGAGAAGGGGGACTGGACCTTCTACGGACACGACATGGTCTCCGCGCGCATGGCCAAGAAGATTCTCTCCGATCTCAAGCTCCCGAAAGAAACAATTCACAAAGTGGTACTTCTCGTACGTTGGCATATGTTCTTCTCTGATCCCGATCTGGTGACGCTTGCCGCCGTACGCAGGCTTATCGCGCGGGTAGGGAAGGAGAATATCAACGACCTCGTGAATCTGCGTGTCTGCGACCGCATCGGGACCGGCAGACCCAAGGAGCACCCATTCCGCCTACGAAAGTACATGTCGATGATCGACGAGGCGATGCGCGACCCCGTATCGGTCGGAATGCTCAAGATCGATGGTCAGAGACTTATTGAAATAGGGGAGAAGCCGGGACCGCGCATGGGATGGATACTCCACGCATTACTTGAAGAGGTGCTCGACGAGCCCACGAAAAATACGGAAGAATATTTAGAAAAGAGGGCGCAGGATATCGGTAAAATGGAAGATAGAGACCTAAAAGAGCTCGGTGAAGCCGGAAAGGATCGAAAAGAGGAGGAGGATCAGGCTGAAGTGCAGAAACTGCGCACAAAACATCACGTCAGTTAGTTTCTCGTGACATAACAAAGGCCTTGGAAGATGGCTCGGATACGAGGAGAAGTCAAAGTGGCGATGGAGGCGTACTGAATGTACGACGACAGCGACACTGCAGACTTCGACAACGCAGACGGGTCATATTACAAGGCCGCCAAAAGAAAAATCGCCTGACGGGGTGGCCCACTTTTCTTTTGGGGCCGCCTGCGTCAGGCGACTTAGCTGTGTATAGTTCTTCGTCCTACTGAAAGAGCGCGAAACATTATCTTCAGATACTTCTTGATTCAATAGAGAATGCAGAGGCATCTCTTAACATAGAATGTGTGAAAGTAATCTTTGTACGATATATGTCTCGTTATGTAAGTATTACGAGAATCTATTAAGGAACACCTAAAGGAGAGAGTACATGTCCGTTAGAATAGTGTAAAGGACATGGGTGTGGATAACTTGTCCTTTATATCCTCTCAGCGGCAAATGTCCTATATATCAAGTTCGATGGACACCGGACAGTGGTCTGATCCGTGTATGTCGGGATGGATAGCGGCAGCTTTCAGGTGTTTCGACAGTGCCTTACTCACAAAGAAGTAATCGATCCGCCATCCGACGTTACGCTCGCGAGAGGCGGAGAAATGTGACCACCAGGTGTAAAAACCCTTTCCTTCCTTGAACTTTCGGAATGTATCGACAAATCCCTCGGCAATCATTTCGTCTATGCCCTCACGCTCTTCCTCTGTGAAACCTTTTTTCCCCTCGTTGGGCTTAGGATTGGCCAAGTCGTCTTCCGTATGTGCAACATTGAGATCGCCGCAGAAAATAACCGGCTTCTTGCTCTCCAACTGTTTCATATATTCAAGGAACGCCGGGTCCCACAGCTTGTAACGCAATGGAATGCGACTCAGATCATCTTTAGAATTTGGTGTATACACCGTGGCAACATAGAAATCCTTGAATTCTGCGACCAAAACCCGCCCTTCGGTGTTGGGATCACCGTATGGATCCTTGGACATGTCGTATTTTTTGAGAATATCCTCGGGAATCCCCAAAAAAACGGCTTCAGGCTTGGTCTTGGTGAATATCGCGGTACCGCTGTACCCCTTCTTTTCGGCAGAATTCCAGTACTCTTCGTATCCAGCGAGGTCGATCTCAGCTTGACCCTGCTGTGCCTTTGTCTCCTGTAAACAAATGATGTCCGGTTTCATCTTCTCAAGAAACGGCTTGAAGAAGCCTTTGTTGTGTACTGCGCGGATGCCGTTGACGTTCCATGAAACGATCTTTGTCATGATGTTTACGATACCACAATTGAACCTCATGAAACTTCACACGTTTGTCATGGCATATGCGACATACTGAGCTTCAGCGAAGTGAAGGGGGATAACGCCTTCTCTCGCACCAAAATATGAATTCATTCAACATAGCAGAAAAGGGAAGCAGGGAGTGGAAGCTGTTCGATCCGGTCAGGTATGACCAAGTCGGCATGTTCCGCGTGACCACGCCTATCCAGGAACAACCCCGTTTCACCAATGTGATCCCGATCCGTCGCTATCACACCCGCCCGGCAACGGCATAGCTCACTGCACCGAACGAAAACACCGCTCATACGAGCGGTGTTTTCGTGACACTTAACGGCGTTTGCCGTGGAATTGCTTGTGAACCTCGAGCAGATGTTTGTCGGTAACGTGGGTGTAGACCTGGGTGGTGGAAATATTTGCGTGACCGAGTAGTGCCTGCACTGAGCGGAGATCCGCGCCGTTGCCGAGCAGATCGGTCGCAAATGAGTGGCGGATCACGTGGGGAGTGACTTTGCGGGTGATGCCGGCCTTGATCGCATACTGTTTCACCAGGCGTTCCACCGAGCGGGGAGTGAGCCGATGTAGATCTTTATCCGCACCTTTCTTGCCGGACTTCTTCGCGAACTTCGCACCGTAGCTTACGAACAGCGCGTCCGACATGTCGCCACGTTTCTTCAGATATTCCGCAACTGCTTTTTTGGCGTCCGAGGAGAGGAACACCACACGGACCTTTTCGCCCTTGCCGCGCACCGAGAATTCGTCGCGCGTGAGATCGAGATCTTGATTGAGATTACAGAGCTCAGATACGCGCAGGCCGGTCGAGAAGAGGAGTTCGAGGATCGCACGATCGCGCAGCGCCGGGAGTGTTTCACCCTGCGGTGCTTTCATAATGCGATTGAGTTCGTCGGCAGTGATAAGGTCGAGATCGCGCCCGCCGACTTTGGCGAGCTCGATGCGTTCTGGATTGAGACTTTCGATATCGCGCTTGCGCAGGAATTTGAGAAATGCCCGTAAGGCGATCAAGTGATAGTTCTGTGTATTTTTTTTCATCGTGCCGGAGACTCCCGCCGAGCGATTGAGATTGATGCGGAATTCTCGCACCATAGTCTCGGTGATATCTCCGGGCTTCGAAACCTTTGCTTGTGTGAAAAAGCGGGTGAGATAGCGGTCGTAATTTTCGACCGTCTTCACCCCGCGCCCCTTTTCTATCTCAAGATACTCGAGGAATTGCGATTTCATCTCTTTGAGATCCGCTGACATCTATGGATTGTACCGCACGCGTCGCACAATATTTCGTCTTTTTTTGTCCACTTTCCGATGTGCACCCGACGCAGAATTTGGCACGTACAATGCACGAAGGAACTCAATCGATACAATCGGCAGAGGGGGACTCATGGAAATCGAGTGCTTTGGAAAAAAGTTCGTTACTGCTGCCAATCGCGCATCGATGCATATCAGCGGCAATGAGCGACTATCCGGCGTTGAAACGGCCGCAGTGAGCGCCGCAGCTCAGGAAGCAGGGTTTTCACGACCGACTCCTGAACTCATCACGGCAATCGCGAAATACAAGTACGCAGATAGAAGGGAGCGTCCGCGAATTGTTCTGGAAGCCCAACAGGTCTTCTACGGTCGGTCGCTGATCGAACAAATACTTCGCGAACAGTTTGCACGGCCCGGCGCAATCTCACCTCTCATACATATCGCGCTACGCAATTTCGCCGAGCGAACGGCAACGTACACGACTCGGTTTTTCGTTCATCTTTGCTACGGTGTAGGCTTCCGGTAAAGCCTGTGACGACTGAAGAATGGCGGGCTCGCGTGTCCCGCCATTTTTATTTATCCTTCAAATACTTTTTCTTTTTGAGCTTTTCCGGTAGATACGATTCTTTGTCGTACATCTTGTATCCCTTGTGGTACCCGAGATCTTTCATCAGATTCGTCGGTGCGTTGCGCACATTCATCGGGATGGGAAGATTGCCAAATTTCTTCACGTCGTCGAGCGCTTCGAATATCGCATCGTACGATCGTCGATCCTTCTTACACTGCGCGAGATAGGCGACGCCATGTGCGAGACTGATCGTCGCTTCGGGATAGCCGATCTTGTTCACTGCTTCGAACACCGCATTGGCCACCACAAGCGCAGTCGGCTGTGCGAGCCCAATATCTTCAGAAGCAAATATCACCATGCGCCGAGCGATAAATTTCGGATCTTCGCCGGCATCCACCATGCGCGCGAGATAGTAGAGCGCCGCATCGGGTTGCGATGCGCGCATTGATTTGATGAATGCGGAGATCGTATTGTAGTGCTCATCGCCTTTTTTATCGTAACGCAGATGTTTGGACTGAACCGCTTCTTTGAGTGTATCGAGCGTCACTTTGCCATAGAGCGCCTCGGTGGTCTCGAGTGCAGTGATCGCCTGGCGCGCATCGCCCGCGGCAAGCCGGACGAGCCACTCGCGCGCAGCCTTCGGCATTTTTATTTTGGTACGCGCCAATATTTTTTCCATTTCATTCTCCGAGTGCTCATTGAGCACAAACACGCGACAGCGAGAGAGTAGCGGCGAAATGATCTCGAACGACGGATTCTCGGTGGTGGCACCAATGAGCGTAATGTCGCCGCGCTCCACGAAGGGAAGTAGAAAATCCTGTTGCGCTTTGTTGAATCGATGGATCTCGTCGACAAACAATATCTTTGGCTTACCCAATCCGAGCGTCGGCTTGCGCGTACCGAGTACTTTGCGGATATCGTCTTTTCCTGCTTCGACCGCAGAGAGCTCATAAAAGTCGGCATCAAGTGCGCCCGCATAGATACGGGCAAGCGTGGTTTTGCCCGAGCCCGGCGGGCCCCAGAGAATGAACGAGAAAAGTTCTTTCTTCTCGATCGCGACGCGCAGGGGCTTACCGGTGCCCGTGAGGTGTTCCTGACCCACAAATTCAGTGAGGTTTTTCGGCCTGATGCGTGATGCCAATGGCTCCATGTGCTCATCGTATCAAATCGTGTATTTTTTATCCGATATGCGCGACAGTTATCCTATATTGCAGCTATTCACACCTTGCATGATGTGCCAGAGACGTTATCCTTGAGCTATGAATACCAACACAAAAAACACGGTCATTTGGATCGTTGTCGTCCTCGTAGTTATTATCGGCGCGTACTTCATTTATAAATCCACTACTAAGGCTCCTGTAGCGGCCACGCCATCAACGGCAACGACCACAGCAACTGCCATCGACCCGAATCAGGTCCAGGCACAGGAAGTGACCGCCGGCACGGGGGCCCAGGCAAAGCCGGGTGACACCGTTTCGGTACTCTATGTCGGCCAATTGCAGGATGGGACCGTCTTTGACAGCTCGGCGGCACACAACAACCAGCCGCTCACCTTCGTCCTCGGTGCCCAGGGTCTTATTCCGGGCTTCCAGATCGGGGTCAATGGCATGAAAGAGGGAGGGGAACGACTTCTCGCCATTCCGCCGGCTCTCGGCTATGGCACCACCTCGGTCAAGGATGCCAACGGTAAAGAAATCATCCCGGCCGGGTCAACCATCGTCTTTGACGTGAAATTGGTCAAAATACAGGCAGCGACTTCTACCTCAGCAAAATAGTCATATTTTGAGCCATTGTAAGCGCCCCACACTGGGGCGCTTTTTGGTAGGCGATACTCAGGGCCTTCAATGAGGGAATCTTGCAAAAAGCAAGGTAATATGCTAATATTTAGCCATGCTCACGAAGCGAAAGAAGGCAAACGAGATCACGAAGACACAGCGCCATGACGCCGATACGGGGTCTCCCGAGGTGCAGGTGGCTATTTTGACACGTCGCATCGAGGAATTGTCCGCGCATTTGAACAAAAACAACAAGGACAAGCACTCCCGCCGCGGTCTTTTGGGACTAGTGGCAGATCGACGCAAGCATTTGAAGTATCTCGAGGGAACGAACAAGCGCGCATACGGCACGCTCGTCAAGAAACTCGGTCTCAAGAAATAAGGAAGCCGCGAGGCTCCTTTTTCTTTTTTGCTCACTCGTGCTTCACAGAGCACCCTTTATAAAGAGGGCAGACACATCTTTATTGTCCGCCCATCGTAGCTTTTTATTGTATGGCAATCATCAAACATCCTGAACAGCGTGTCGGCGTTTTCATCGACACACAGAACCTCTACCACAGTGCGAAGAATCTCTATCATGCGCGCGTCAATTTCGGTAATCTCCTGAAGGATTCAGTCGCCGGTCGCCGGTTGATCCGTGCTCGTGCATACGTGGTCACGACGGAAAGTGGCGAAGAGCAAGGCTTTTTTGAGGCGCTGGGAAAAATAGGAATCGAGACGCGCACTAAAGACCTGCAGATCTTCTTTGGCGGTGCGAAGAAGGCCGACTGGGACGTCGGCATGGCGGTCGACGCCATCACCATGGCACCGAAACTCGATACGGTCATTCTCTTTACCGGTGACGGCGATTTCATCCCGCTCGTTGAATACCTCAGAACTCACGGCGGGTGTCAGGTGGAAGTGGTCTCATTCGGCCGATCGACTTCGGGCAAGCTTAAAGAGGCGACCGATCACTTCCTCGATCTCGACGCCGATCCGCGTCGCTATCTCATGAATTACCGCGGCGGGACACGCCGGGGCGCAGGGACTAAATTCGCGGATGATGTGAATACCACCGAAGCAGACGTCCAGAAGGAGATCTCAACGATCTCAAAGATCACCGGAGTCGAGTAAGCATCTCTCGGCGCGACGACCAGTAGGCGAGTGCAATGAATACGAAGCCGATCAGCCCGGTAATGGCTTCGGGAACGTGCACGAAGAGACTGGCAAGCATCGAAAGGGCGAGGCCGAAGATGGCATAGTGTGCGCCGTGCTCAAGGTAGGGGAGCGATTCGAGCGTATGCGCACGCACGAGCGTCACGGTGAATGCGCGAACGAAAAGCGCGCCAATGCCGAGGCCGCCGATAATGATCGGCAGGAGCGCGGTGATCGCGAAAGCTCCGACGACACCATCGAGCGAAAATGCTGAGTCAAGGATATTTAAATATACAAACAAGGCCAGCCCTACTTTTGCTACGTCGGTATTCGAAGAGAACGACTCGGTGATACCTTCCATCACGATAGAGAGGACTACGCCGATGAGGCCGGCGAAAAGGATCGTGGCCGCCTCTTTGGGAAGCAGGAATGCGCATGAGAGCAGTGCGAAGAGCACCAGCGCGATCTCGATCGCCTCAATACCGCCCCAACGGGAGAAATAGCGCTCAATACCGGCAAACCAATGCACGGTCTTCTTCACATTAAAGAAGTATTTGAGCGACACGAGGAGCAGGAATGCGCTTCCGAACGAGGCGATGGCGGCATGAGCGTGCGCGAGTGCCGCCCCATATGCCGCCGAGTCGAAAAGCGCGAGCAGGAGTACTTTATAGGGATTGAGCCCCGCAGCGGCGGCAACGATCAGAATCGGCAAGAGAAATCGGGTGCCGAAGACTGCGATCGGAATTCCCCACGTGAGGAACCGCGATTGCCACACATCGCTCATACGGCTCAATACCTTGGCATTGACGACCGCATTGTCGAAAGAGAGCGTGGTCTCGAGTACGGCAAGCAGGCCGACGAGTGCCAGCGCATCGATACCTCCCCAGGCAAACGCACCGATACCGACTGCGACAGTGACAAGTCCGGGGAATAGATACATCTTCAACATTCCCGCAATCCTAGCACGCGCATGCCGCGCGCCTTATTTAATCGCGCTTGAAGATCAGTGCTGCAAGCAATCCGCCGCCGAAAAGGGTGAGTGCCTCTAGCTGGAAGCCACCCAAAAAAGTGAAGTTTTGATTGAGTTTCCAGCGGACGTATATCTCGGCCGCAGTGACAATGAGCGCCATGAGCAACGCGATTGCTGCTGCGGCTAATGTAAGCCAAAAGACGAGTGCATGCTTCGATTCTTTATTCATACCGTAAGAATATCATGCGAATCCGCATATTTGCCGGCACAAGGCACCGGTGATAGTGTCTTTGCGGGGTGTGAAAACACCATCTCTATAGTCATGAGGAGTACCGATCATGCATCAACGCCTCGTACTGCGTGAGCCGGTGCATGTCATTGGCCACACGCTCGTTGGATTACCCGCGGAAATAACCTTGCGTCCCACCAGGAGCGAAGGGTGGTGGGTACAATGCGGAGACGTTTGCAGACCACTCACCGGTGAGCTGCTCGGTCTCGGGCACCATCATCTGACCATGCAAATCGGCGAGCTACGCGCTCATATCGTTGAGCATCTCTTGGCGATACGATTCTTTGGCCTCGACAGTGTATGCATCGTGTTCGATGAGGGTGCACGGGTCCCGTACTGGGGCTCGGGGCAACACTATTGGGACCAGGTAAGGAACTCATGTGTGCCCGATGGAAAACTTACCCGATGCACATTCAAAGATCAGTTCGAACTGCCGTCGCATAATCTCAGAAAGTGGCTGCGGTTCACGCCTTCTCACACAGGACTACTGCGAATCTTCGTCTCTATCGACTACGCAGATCCTGCGATCGGTCAGGGGGTATTCGATTTCACCTTGACCACGGAACAGCTCCAACGGATCGCCGAAGCCAGGGGCCTTGGTAGTCCGCACTGGATCCGAGGAATGGTCACACACCTTGGTCGATTCGGCTGGCCGCATGCCGAGGCATTTACGTGGCGCACCCAAACATCGCCCGCGGCACTCAGGGAAGAGCTCGCGCGGCACCGCGTCTGGGATCTGCTCGGGGCACTTGCCTTCGAAACTCCCGCACGAGCAATGCTCGAAGGGACGATTCACACGCGCATAGCGGGCCATGCAGATGATGTCCTCTGTATGCGGCTACTGCGACAGGTCGGCTGGCAGACATTGTGACCAATGCACACTGAGCGGTCGCCCAATGGCGGCCGCTTCTTTTTTTGTATGTCGTGGTATAGTCAATTCATTAGTAAATAGCGGTGGTGTCCGGATAGGCAGTGCAGTCAAATAATGGCTCGCTACTGAAATCCTGACATCACATAATTAAGACGGGGATCTGCAGATTCGGATGCAATGCGAGGCGCGGAGAAGGTGACAGGCGAGACGTACATGTGGTACGACGAGCATGACACAGAGGCTTCGCAACGATGCAGGGCGCCGAATATGCGGATCTCGACAACATTATGGAAAAGAAGGTATATGAGCTCCAAATAGGAGGTCAGACGATGTCCGCAGAGTTCAACGACTGGGCGGATCAGGCCAACGGCTCGGTCCTGCTGCGCTACGGCAATAGCGCCGTACTTGCCACTGCAGTGATGGGAAGTAAGGAGAGCACACTTGATTATTTCCCGCTTTCTGTCGAATACGAGGAAAAGTTCTACGCCGCCGGAGCGATCTTGGGGTCGCGCTTTATGCGCCGCGAAGGCCGCCCTTCAGAAGAAGCGGTACTCTCGGGCCGCATCGTCGACCGCACCATACGCCCGCTGTTTCCCGCAGGGCTCAAGCGCGATGTGCAGGTCATCATCTCGGTGCTCTCGATCGAGGACTACGACACCGACGTGCTCGCGGTCAATGCCGCATCGCTGGCACTCGCGACATCGAACATTCCGTGGAACGGTCCGGTCTCTGCAGTGCGTCTTGAACAGGGAGAGACAGCAGGCACATTCATTGTGAATCCTACATATAAGGAGCGCGAAGCTGAAGGGCCGCGCATGGACCTCCTCGCGTGCGGCAAAGACGGCCTCATCAATATGATCGAAGTGGGTGCAAACGAAGTATCGGAAGAGACGCTCGAAAAAGGATTCGCCACGGTCTCCGAAGAGATCGAGAAGATCCAGGCATGGCAGAAAATGATCGTTGCCGATCGCGGTGTGGCGAAGCAGGAATTCATGGCGCCAGCGGTTCCGGCCGAAGTGGAGGCCGCATTCACCGAACTCATCGTTCCAAACCTTGAAGAAGCGATATTCGGATCCAACGACGGCAATATCGGGAAGAAGAAAATGAACGCGCTCAAGAGCGAGTGGGTAAAGGCTGCGATGGCGCAGTTCCCGGATGTCAAAGCGGGACTCCTCGACAATCACTACGAAGAACACGTCAACAATTACATTCACGAAGAGGCGATCAAAAATAATCGCCGCGCCGATGGTCGCGCAATGGACGAGATCCGACCGCTCTTGGCACAGGCAGGAGGCCTCTCTCCGATCGTACACGGTTCTGGCCTCTTCTACCGAGGCGCCACCCACGTCTTGGGCGTACTCACGCTCGGCGGCCCGGGCGACTCGCAGCTCGTCGATACCATGGAATACCAGGAGGCGAAGAAGAATTTCATGCTCCACTACAACTTCCCGCCATTCTCGGTCGGCGAAACAGGGCGCATGGGCGGCACCAACCGCCGCATGATCGGACACGGAGCGCTTGCCGAAAAAGCGCTGCGCGCGGTACTTCCTGCCAAAGAAGTATTTCCGTACACGATCCGCATCGTCGCAGAATCGCTCGCATCCAACGGCTCGACCTCAATGGCATCGGTCTGTGCCGGTACGCTCGCCATGATGGACGCCGGAGTCCCGATCATCCGCCCCGTCGCCGGCATTGCGATGGGCATGATGTCTGATGCCTCGGGCGCATACAAAGTACTCACCGACATCCAAGGTCCGGAGGATCATCACGGCGACATGGACTTCAAGGTCGCCGGTACGTCGACAGGAGTCACCGCGGTCCAGATGGACGTGAAAGTCGAGGGAGTGCCTTTGAAGGTTCTCACCGAAGCATTCATGCAGGCAAAAAAGGCCCGCATGCAAATTCTCGATGTCATTACGAAAGAAATTCCTGAGCCGCGCGCAGACATCTCTCCTCGTGCTCCGAAGATCCTGACCATGCACGTGAAGGTCGACCAGATCGGCCTCGTGATCGGTCCGGGCGGCAAAATGATCAACGGCATCCGCGAGCGCACACTTGCCGACGACATCACGATCGAGGACGACGGCACCATCTTCATCACCGGAAGAAACGGAGCAGCGGAAGCAGCGCTCAAGGAGATCCAAGATCTCACCCGCGAATTCATGGTCGGCGACCGCTTCGATGGCGAAGTGGTGCGCATGATGGACTTCGGCGCCTTCGTGAAGATTGGGGCCAATGCCGACGGTCTCGTGCATGTATCCGAGGTCGCACCGTTCCGCGTCAACAACATTGCCGACGCGCTCTCGATCGGCGATATCGTCCCCGTGGTCCTGAAGGAAATTGATGAGAAAGGACGGTATAATCTCTCTATCAAAGCAGCTGATCCCGATTGGGCAGCCCGCAAGGGACTCAAGCCATCAGCAGGCGGAGACGATCATGGAGCAAGAAAATCTTTCACACCCCGACGCTAATACTCCTCCCCCCGGGAACAACGCCGGCGTACCGCTTCCTGTGCAGGCAGCGGCGCCGGCTTCTCCCATGCCCACCGCAGCAGAACAACACGAACTGAAGAACGACATCGCGAAGATCCTGCAGGATGCGAAGCTGCCGGAACGACGCGACAGCGGGCTCGCGCAAGAGAAGAAACACGTCATTGAGGTGAAGTCATTTGATACGGTGCTCGGAAGCGACACTCGTGCAGATATTGCCCAAAAGAAAGAAGCAGTGAGTGCAGCTCCTGCACCGATCGTAGTACCAAAAATAAATCCGAATGATCCGGAGGATGATGGATCAGTCACTGCAGTACATACATTCAAACAGGATCTGCAGCATGTCGTGCGCGATAACAAAATATCGGTCGTCCGTGCCGCGTCACTCGAGCAGGAAAAGATGCACCCCGGCCCAATGGAGGGCACCGCTGCTCCGACACCGAAACGCTCATATGTGGGGATCATCGTCTTCGCACTCATGCTTGTGGTACTCGGAGGTGCAGCTATATTCGGCGTGCTCTTTGTTATGAATCAAAGCGGCTCTGCGCTTCCCGCACAACCCTCGACATCGATCGTCTTCGCGGAGCAGACCGTTTCATATCCCGTCGATGGAAAATCCCCCAGTGCGGTAAAGTCCGAACTCGCCCAGGCGCGCAGCGGGGGATCATCGTCGCTCGGATCGATCACGCAGATCGTGCCGACGATGCAGACCGGCGCACTTGATGGCAATGGCAAGCCCGTGGTGCGGCCGCTGACACTCACCGAGTTCTTCCAGGCGATCGGCGCGAATCCTCCGGCTGATCTGCTTCGCGCGCTCGGCGACACATTCTTCTTTGGTATCCATACCGTGAACAAAAACGCCCCGGTGCTGGTGATTCCCGTGACCTCGTACGATCGTGCATTTGCCGGCATGCTCTCGTGGGAAAGCGCTCTCAATAGTGATCTCGCCCCCATCTTCACATCAGTATCGATGAACACAGTCGACGCGAGCGGCATTCCAGCGGCACGCACCTTTACCGATGAAGTGATGCGCAACTACGACGTACGCGAACTCAAAGATGATGCCGGGGTCGTCGAGCTGTACTATTCGTTCCCCACGCGCGACATCCTTGTGATCGCGGAGAGTCCATACACATTCACCGAGATACTGAGTCGTTTGCAGGCGGGCAGGAAGCTGTAGACATAATTGCGAATCTGGCTTGCCCGCGATGGAGTTATCGACAGGTGAATGTACTGAAACTCTAGGGTATACTCGTCGAATGAGAAATATTCCACAGAGCGACATGGAGGAACTCCGTGAGCAGCTCGAGATACAAAAGGCTGATTTAGAAGAAGAGCTCGCAAGCCACGGCCGCGTACAGAGTGAAACGGGGGATTGGCAGGGAGCATCGGTGGGGTTCGAAGGAGAGGAAGCTGATCCCAACGACGTCGCCGACCAAATCGAAGAGCTGGCGACTAATGTCCCACTCGTCGAAGAACTCGAATCGAAACACCTCGACGTCGTCGAGGCGCTCGAGAAAATGGACAGTGGTATCTACGGCATCTGCGAAGCATCCGGCGAACCGATCCCGCTCGATCGTCTCAAAGCCAATCCGTCGGCCCGCACCCTTCTTGAATACGCCGACGATCTCTAGGATTCAATCCCCACATGCCATGCAAGCGGCGCGCCACAAGGCGCGCCGCTTGGTATTATATTTTCATGAACTTCGCCCGGGTCTTCGGTGCGCAACCATCGCTCCCCTCGGCGCATCTCGTATCAGTAGAGGCCGATATCGGGCGCGGATTGCATGCGTTCAATATCGTGGGGCTTCCTGATAAGGCAGTGGAGGAAGCGCGCGACCGCGTCGCATCGGCCATCAAGAACAGCGGACTGACCTCGCCGAAAAGCACCAACAAGAAGATCGTCATCTCACTGGCCCCGGCAGAGCTCAAGAAAGAAGGTGCCGCGTTCGATCTATCGGTGGCACTTTCATACCTGCTTGCCGCCGAAGAATTTCGTTTCGATCCCACGGGCAAACTATTCGCCGGCGAGCTCGCGCTCGATGGCACCTTGCGCCCGATCCGCGGAGCACTCTCGATCGCGCTGCTGGCGCGCGAGAAACAGCTCTCACAACTTTTTATCCCGGCAGAGAACGCCGACGAAGCGGCGCTCGTCTCCGGCATTTCCGTCTATCCGGTGCGCACGCTCGCCGACATCCTCTCGCATCTCAACTCGCAGGAGGAGTACGAGATCGCACCGCACACAGCGCCCGCCTATAACCGTAGCGAGCACGAAGATCCTGTTTCACTCTCCGACATCCGCGGCCAAGAGAGTGCCAAGCGCGGACTCGAGATCGCTGCGGCAGGCCGCCACAACATCGCGCTGTATGGCCCGCCCGGTACCGGCAAAACAATGCTCGCGCGTGCAGCACGGGCACTGCTTCCTGATCTCTCAGAAAATGAAATGATCGA
>CAIRSC010000071.1 GCA_903881205.1 uncultured bacterium
ACCGCTGGTATTGTTTCCGCCTCCGGAACCAACGGCGTACGTAACTGAAGCTGAGGGGGTGAGTGTTACATTGGTCGCCTTTGCGTAGCCGCCGCCGCCGCCGCCGGAACAAAAAGAGCCGGTGCCGCTGCCGCCGGCACCGATAACCTCGATGGTGTTGCTGCTGCTGTTCCAATCACTCGGTACCGTCCACAACGTGCCGGAAGTGAGGAATACAGTCTTCACAACGAGCGGCGCGCAGCCAGCAATAGGACACCATTTGGTTCCGTTGCAGAATTCCACACCTTTCGTTGAAGAGTTGTATTTCAGGGCACCTTCCGTTACTGCCTGACACACCTCTCCACCATTACCGATAATAACTGTGCCGTTCACATTGAGCGCGGCAACCTGATTCGAGGTAATCGTGCCGATATTGAGACCGGATTGTATATATTGTCTGCCGAAAACAGAAAGCACATTGACAGAGAGTCCGGAATTTTTTACTTGATCGATTGTGCCGACGTTGATAGGTGCCGCGACATTTCCTGAAGGAGCGCTTGCCGCGGGACCAGTCCATGCAGAGAGTGCTGACGCAGCGAGGAGGCCGATGAACGCAAGGAAGAGGAAGCTAAAAAGTTTCCCGAGGGGGAATTTCCGCGAATACATGCGTACATTATATATGTATATTGGTCCGGTATATTGAGGTCTGTTGAAACAAAACACCTCCGATCAGATCGATCGGAGGTGTTTTGTCTTGAGCTCTCTGTGTTGGCGCCGGCCTACTCTCCCCTTGCGAGTACCATCGGCTCTGAAGGCGCTAATGACACAAGGTTACTTCCATTTTTCTAAGCGGAGTACCGCTAAGAAAAATTGGTCGCTACCGTGTTCGGAATGAGAACGGGGACAGAAACATACTGCGTATGTTTCTGTCGGCCGGAGCAGCTTGACTACGAGGCGGGGTCGCGCAACTTTTCACCAGAAAAGTATGCGTGACAGCCCTTTTCGACAAATAAAAAGGTCCACCTTGCGGTGGACCTTTTTATTTTGAAAGCCCTGTTCTGGCGGCGACCTACTCTCCCCTTACGAGTACCATCGGCGCAGGAAGGCTTAACTGCCGTGTTCGGAATGAGAACGGGTGTGACCCTTCCGCCAAACCACCAGAACAGGGCTTTCAAATTTTCGTTTTATACGAATGAGTGTAAGAAAAAAGAATGCATGTTGCGTTACGCGACTCCCACAATTTCCTTTCAGGAGTTCTGTCGGGGAATTAGTACACCTCGGCTCAACACATTACTGCGCTTCCACCTGGTGCCTATCAACGTGGTAATCTCCCACGACCCTATAACGATTCCTTATCTTAGAGTTGGTTTCCCGCTTAGATGCTTTCAGCGGTTATCCGTTCCCGACATAGCTACGGGGCGATGCCACGGGTGTGACAGCCCCCAGACCAGAGGTCAGTTCATTTCGGTCCTCTCGTACTAGAAACGAATCTCTTCAAGAATCAACGCCTGCAGCAGATTAAGACCAACCTGTCTCACGCATGTTACGAATATTGCCATCTGCAATAGCAATTTCTTTCACACATTACTGTGTGCATTGGACTCTATCTTCACCTTTCTCATCTTGAGTTAAGGTGGCTGACGTATAGCCTCTACGGGGTCAACACATTTCTTTTCTTCGAGTAATTCAGATTCCGATATCCGTCGATAAGTTTGAGTAGATTTGAGAAATCCTTCTCGTCCTCCACCGCTTTCTTGGATTCAAGTATCCGCTCCAACAATTCGAGCTGCTTCCGCTTCAAACGCACGTATGGCTTCACTATATGAATCAGTTGCAAAATATCTGCAATTCGATTCACCGTAATTTCCATAACTCCGTCTTTACGCGTTCGCAACAGTCCGAGCTTCAGAAATTCATGGAACTCTCGGAAGAGTCCTTCTGATTTTGCCGATTGGAAAAATACGATCGCCGGAGCGACTTGGTAGCCGTACCGGTACGTAGTATTTTTCTTTGCTTGAACATAGATGCTTCCGTCGCCGTCTAGAAAGCCGGCAATGTATGCTCTATCTGCTGTTGAGAATTTCATGTGTGACTTCCCTCGGTATTATCCTAACATGTGACGGATTGCCAATGCTGTGGATTTCACCGATACAGTCAACTTTATACTCCCCTATTTCTAAAGGAGACCGCCGTGAATGATGTCGATTTGTATTCCTCGTGGATTCAAACCGTTCAATTGCCGACTTTGCAGCCGCTGAACGGTTTGAACCCAGCTCACGTACCTCTTTAAATGGCGAACAGCCATACCTTTGGGACCTTCTCCAGCCCCGGGATGAGATGAGCCGACATCGAGGTGCCGAACTTCGCCGTCGATTTGGACTCTTAGGCGAAACCAGCCTGTTATCCCCAGAGTAACTTTTATCCGTTAATCTTCGGTCGCATCTAATGCGAACCGTCGGTTCACTATGCTCCGCTTTCGCGCCTGCTTGACCAGTACGTCTTGCAGTCAAGCCACCTTTTGCCATTACACTATCGTCACGGTTTCCATTCGCGACTAGGTGACCTTAATAGGCTCCTCCGTTACTTTTTAGGAGGACAGCGCCCCACCGAAACTGCCCATCACATACTGTCTTTCCATGGTTTCTCCATGGAAGTTAGAAATTACAGAAACGTAGGATGGTATTGCACTGGCGACTCCACATCAACCGAGATCAATGCTTCAAAGTCTCCCATCTATGCTACGCAACGCACCCGTAATCCCAATATGAAATTGCAGTAAAGCTTCTGGGGTCTTTTCGTCTAGCTGCAGGAAGGCGGCATCTTCACCGCCCTTGTATTTTCACCGAGCAAATCCCCGAGACAGTTCCCAACTCGTTATACCATTCGTGCGCGTCTGAACTTACCAGACAAGGAATTTCGCTACCTTAGGACGATTATAGTTATCGCCGACATTGACCGGGGCTTATACAGTCCAGCACAAACATAAATGCTTGCACCGCCCATAGTTGACCTTCCGGCATTGGTCAGGCATCACCCCCTATACTTCCTCTTACGAGTTTGCAGGGAGCTGTGTTTTTGGTAAACAGTCGGTTGGGAAATTTTAACTGCGGCCCTTATTGCTAAGGGCGGACCTTATTGCTAACTTACGGTCGCTTTTTTGCCGAGTTCCTTGGGGATCTCTCACTCGTTCGCCTTGGTCTACTCGACCTGAACACCTGTGTCGGTTTGCGGTACGGTCTACAACTGATTAAGCTTAGAAGTTTTTCTTGGAAGCGCGCTCCCATGAGTCTGCTTCGGCCGAGGCCTCCACATTCCCGCTCCGCTCGGATTTGTGTGCTGCGGATTTACCTACAGCACGTCCTCACGGCACGGACCCCAAACCATTAAGGGGCTCACAATACAGCACTCCGTCCCTCCATCGCATCAGTCGCAGGTCATGGAATATTAACCATGCATCCATCGCCTCCGGCGTTCGCCATCGGCTTAGGACCGACTAACCCTTCGATGATCTCCATTGCGAAGGAAACCTTGTTCTTTCGGCGTGCGAGAATCTCACTCGCATTGCGGTTACTCGTGCCAACATTTTCACTTCCATATGCTCCACCCTGGGTCACCCCTTGAGCTTCATCGCGAATGGAACGCTCTCCTACCACTTACCTTGTCCGAAGACAAAATAAATCCGCAGATTCGGTACTACGCTTAACCCCGATCATTTGTGGCGCGGAATCTCTAAGTCAGTGAGCTGTTACGCTTTCTTTGAATGGTGGCTGCTTCTAAGCCAACATCCTGACTGTCTGGGAAATTCCACCTCCTTATTTGTACTGAGCGTAGATTTAGGGACCTTAACTGGCGATCTGGGCTGTTTCCCTTTTGACGTATGGAGCTTCGCCCCCATCGTCTAACTGCCATATTCTTGACCTCTGGTATTCGGAGTTTGATAGGTCTCGCGTCATTTCTGACTGTCGAGACCTTCCAGTGCTCTACCCCCAAAGGGAACATATGACGCAAGCCCGAAAGCTCTTTCGGAGAGAACCAGCTATTACGTTGTTCGATAAGCTTTTCACTCCAACCCACAAGTCATCCCAAGATGTTGAACAATCTACGGGTTCGGGCCTCCATCTGTATTTCTACAAACTTCACCCTGCTCATGGGTAGCTCACAACGCTTCGGGTCTGATATGTACGACAGACGCGCTATTCACACTCGCTTTCGCTGCGGCTCCGTCCGTTAAGACTTAGCCAAGCCGTACACATCAACTCGTTGGCTCATTCTTCAATAGGCACGCCATGACGGACATTGCTGCCCGCTCTGACTCCTTGTAGGCATGTGGTTTCAGTTCTATTTCACTCCCCTCAACGGGGTTCTTTTCACCTTTCCCTCACGGTACTAGTTCACTATCGATCTGAAGAAGTATGTAGCCTTACCGGTTAGTTCCGGCAAATTCACTCGAGCTATTCGTGTCTCGAGATACTCAAGAACTACAGCCATAAAGATGCTTCGATTTCGAGTACGGGACTATTACCCACTGGGGTCAGACTTTCCAGTCTGTTCCTCTATCTAAGCATTTTGTAACTTTACCTGTTGCCAGCGCTGTAGCCTTATAACCCCCATCCCCAAAATCGTCGGACGACTTGCGTCGCCCTGCGATTTTGTGGCTGAGTTTGGGCTGATCCCGTTTCGCTCGCCGCTACTAAGGGAATAACAATTGTTCTCTTTTCCTCCAGGTACTGAAATGTTTTACTTCCCTGGGTATGCTCTTCTCAGCGTTTAAGTGAGAAGTTTGAAAGGTTTACTTTCAAGGGTTGCCCCATTCGGAAACCTCCGGATCGTAGGTTGCTACGCACCTCCCCGAAGCATATCGCTGCTATGCCGCGTCCTTCATCGCCTTCTTCAGTCAAGGCATCCACCACACGCCCTTACTCAGAAACTCCTGCTAGGAATTCTGAGAACCGCGTATCTTATGTCCGTGTCGCTACAAACGACACGAACCATGCACCTTTCTCTCTTTCGAGAAAAAGGATTTTTGATGTGCTCGATATCATGTCTTGCGACATGATGGCTCGAATACAATTTTTCCTGCACTTCGATTCAGGAAAGACCTCCCCTGGTTTTGACGCCTGAGGGAGAACCTGATCGAAATGTTTTGAAATACCTTCGTATTTCGTTTGAATTCTTTTTTCCTTCATACGGAATAAATCCCGCATGACGGTTTTTCTTTACTACTCATTCGTATGTCAACGATCAACGTCTATGTCCGTTCCCCGCAAGGGGCATGAAAAAGGCCGCGTGAGCGGCCATTCGTGCGACAGGTTTCCCCGTCTTACGACTGGCCTATTCCGTAGCTGTTTTCCGAACACATACGTCAGGCGAGTATACGCGAGCCGCTTTGGGGTGTCAAATCCTGGGTTTTATGAGGTTTTTGTGCACAACCTGGGGATAATTTGTGAGCAAATAAGCCATATTTCACGGCCTCTTCATACGGCCCAAGATGGGGTATTTCTGCCTACTCTAAAATAGCCTCCGCTTTTTGAATATCTTCGGGTGAAGTCACCTGGATCCACTCGGTCGCTTTGACCGCTATGAACGGAATTCCGCTCTTTTTTGAAGCTTCGAGAATCGTCTGCGGCAGCCCATATTCCGTACTCCCCTCTGCCTTCGGGATCATCGGATAATCGAAGATGCGCGTGTCGAGTGCATAGAGCCCGGTATTCGTGAGCCCGGCGGAGCCATCATGGGAACCCTCTTTGATCTCGAGAATCGTACCGTTATCTTCGATCCGGACATTGCCATTGAGCACATGGTCCATTTCTTTGACCAGCATCGCCCATTCGTTGATCGCCATGCAGTGCGCCGCATCCTCACGTACGTACAGATCGTCGCCGTTCATCACCAAAAACCGGCCTGTCAGAATATTTTTGGCGCACCAGAGGGCTCCGGCAGTACCGTCAAGCACGTCCTGCTCGACATAGAGGATCCGTTTGTCTTTGTACGTACCGCCGAATTTCTGCTGGATCATGCCTCCCATATATCCCACCACCAGAATTATCTCATCAACACCCTCAGGGAGTGCGTCGAACTTATGCTGGAGGAGTGTCTTGCCGTTCACTTCGAGAAGCGGCTTGGGAAGTGATTTGGTGAGCTCGTTCATGCGCGATCCGCGACCGGCCGAAGGAATGACTACTTGCATAGAAGCCAGTCTATCAAATGACACGGCCGCCCCCAAGGGGCGGCCGTGTGTAGAAACAAACTGTCGAATACTATTTGTTGTGCGAGATCTCCGATCGGATATGTTCGATCGTGCGAGCCGCAGCCTCTTTGCCGCCGAGGCCAAATGCGAGACCAAATGCGAGAGACGCCGCCACCACGATACCGGTGAAGAGTGTCTCAACGAACGCCGATGCGACGCCGAGCTGGTTGAGTGCTGCAAGTACTGCAGTGACCCAGATCGCCCATTTGGCGACCGTGGCTGCAAGGCTTGCGCCATGAGCGCCCGCTGCTCGAGCAGAGCTGAGCACGAGATTGCGCACGACTTCAGCGACCACCGCACCCAAGATAAGGATGAGTGCCGCCACGAATACATTCGGGAGGTACAAGAGTACGACCGTCTGGAGGAAGATCGTCACGCGATCGAGTCCGAGGATCTCAAGCGATGCGACGAGAAACACGAGTACGGTGAACCACATAACGAGTGTGCCGAGGAGTCGACCCACATCGAGCGTGAAGCCGGCAGTGCGGACCGCATCGGTAAGCCCCGATGCTTTCATCGCAGCGTCGATGCGAAGTACGCGGACGATCTCTACGACCACGCGATAGAGGATCACACCAACGATCCATCCGATAATAAACACGATGACGGCGGCAAGGATCGCAGGCAAGAACGATGCGATCGTGTACCAGATCTCATAGAACGATCCCTGCACGGCGTCTGCGGATTGGGTAAGAATCATAAAACAGTGAATAGAGTAAATAAGATATTGACGGTTCGACCCCGTCTGGCTTCATGATAGCAACCAGGTACTGCAATTAGTCGTTTCAAACGGCTTTATGTGGATAGAAAAAACGAGTAAAACCGTCAAAATGATGCCGAATACGAGGCACGGAGAGAGTAATTTCTGAGACGTACCCTAGGTACGGCGATGAAATTACTGAGGCTCCGTAACGATGTAGGCGGTATTATTGTGGCGGTTTAGAGAAGACGGGTACGGTCGAGAAGTACCAAGTGCGGAAAGTCGAGCGTATCGCGGATCAAACGATCCTGCACGGTGAGTCGATATCGGAATTCGGGGGTAGAGAATGCCGCATAGCGGATCTCGCGGCCGAAGATCGGCTCAAGTCCGCGCACTGCAGCTTCGAGACGGCGCTCATTGAGTGTATCGAGTGCAACGATGAGATCTGCTGGGCGCGTCGCATCCCCCATGAAGGTCCCTGAGAGAATGACCGTCGCTACCTTGCCGGATTTCTTGAGCGCCCCCACGATCGAATCGTATTTGACCGGTGACACTTCGTGCACGAGATTGGATACCGCGCGAATGTGCTTGAATTCCGTGTTGACCACCCACGTCTCCATCCGCTGATGCGCTTTGACCGTGCGGCGCGAGCCGTTATTGAGCTCGATATGCATGAGTCTCCCCTTCTTCACTACGCCGAGTTTTTCGAGCACCTTGATCTCGCGGGCGATTGCGATCGATGAAAGTGCTGAGCGTTTTGCGAGCATCGCGAGCGTAAATGAGTCATTCTGATTGAACATGAATACGCGCAAGAGCTGCGCGCGGGCGGGGCTTCCGATAAGTTGCGCGAGAAAATCGTCTTTCGTATTTCGTGACATATCCTGATACTACCACCCTTTGACGGCTCCCTTGTGGATAGTAGAGTGCGGGGAGAAAGGGGTATCCCGATGACTGCACCCACTGAGACTTACTGCCTGGAAACACCGGCGGCGGCCCTTGAATGGATTCGACTCTCCCTCATCGAAATGAGCGAGTTCCGAGGTAATCCCCTACACGTCACCTACGAGACGCGGCTGACGAGGAAGATGATCGAATTCCTGAACGACCGTGCACATTTGACGGGAGTGAAGTTGCGGCTTCCCGACCTCAAGCTCACTGAGCGTGACACGATCCGTGACCTGATTAGTCAGATCGATACCGACGGACGCTTCTGATCGCCTGTCGTCGCAAAAAGAAAACCCCGCTGTTTGGCGGGGTTCCCTATTGGATGAATGGTGCTTATTTCAAAGTTACCTTTCCTCCTGCTTCTTCGATCTTCTTCTTCCATGCCTCGGCATCTTCCTTTTTCACATCTGCCTTGAGAAGCGCAGGAGCTGATTCGACGAGTGTCTTCGCTTCCGCGAGACCAAGTGCGAGCACTTCCTTCACGATCTTGATGACCGCGATCTTCTGCTCTCCGAACGAAGTGAGCTCGACGTTGAACTCGGTCTTCTCCTCGGCAGCTGGGCCCGCTGCAGGTCCTGCTGCGGCAACTGCTGTCGCAGAAACGCCCCACTTCTCTTCGATTGCCTTCACGAGCGTATTGAGCTCGACGACGGTCATCTTCTCGACTGCTTCGATTATCTGATTCTGATCCATAAATTTAATGATTAGTTGTTATCCCGACTTTACGTCGGGATTAATTCTTTGTCTTCGCCACTTCGCTCAATGCGATCGCAAAACGTGATCGCGGAGAGTTGATGATCTGCGCGAACATGCCACGGAGTACGTCCATCGATGGGATGGTCGCGATCTCGCGCATAGCCGCTTCGCTCACGAGTGCGCCCTCGAAGATACCGCCGACGATCGAAAGACGATCGGTGAGCTTCTTGGTGAAGTCGTGGACCAAACGTGCTGCGGCGGTCGAATCTCCCTCGCCTCCGTAGGCAATGGCGATCTCACCGTCGAGTGCGAGTGCATCATGCTTGTGACCAAGCTGCTCGAGCGCACGGCGGATGAGTGTCTTCTTCGCAACGAAGTAGATCACACCTGCCTGACGCAACGAGCGGCGCATTGCCGACTCTTCAGCCACCGTCACTTTCGAAAAGTGAACGAGGACCGATGAGGTGGAATTCTTGAACGCATCGACGAGCTTGTCGATAACAACGCCCTTCTCTGCTTTTGTCTTTGCCATATATGCAATACAAACTCTGCTTTTAACCAAGGCTCGATAGGCGGCCCGTAGGCACACCGATGAGTGTTCGACCTCAGCAAGACTGATATCGCTTTCGCGAATGCCCGCTTTCTCTGGCCTTGTAAAAGGGATACTACGATACATCCCCCTTCCGGTCAATCGCGACCCAACTCTTGACTTTTGAGTCAAAAGTGCTACTATGCACTCAGTCACAAAAACGGGGAGGCGTCAGGTCACTAACATCACAGGATGTAGGATCTCGGCGCATGAATACAGTACTTCGTGGATTGTCGGAGATGCAGAGCAGTTGTGTGAAGCGCGTTGAAAGCGAGGTCGGCGAAATTGCCGCCTCATCGCTGGAGATGGTGCTTCGTCAAGGCGCTACTGCAAAACGATTCCAAGGCATCGACCTGATACAGCTTCGCAAGATTTGTATCATCGCCGACGAAGAAGGAATCAATCTTCCCACAAAGGAAATCTAACAATACGGCGGAGCTTCGGCTCCGCCATTCGTTTACATGGGAGTAAGAATGGCGAGATTCACGCTCGATAATAAGAGGATCGCGGCAGTATTGGAGGAGATCGATATGACGTTTGTTCATGTCGAGATTCGCATTCATGCACGCGCGGCGTTCATGTATCTGCTCCTTGGCGGCATGGACCAATTCCGTGACGCGATGCAATCGCTTCAGCCACAAGACGCGGCTGGAATGGTACGACTCTTCCGGCGACATGGCATGGACCACTCGGGAACGCTTGGTGCGATTCGCATCGAAGCTGCTCCGTGGAACGTGCCGACGCCAGAACAGATAACCGTCGCAGTCAGTGAACTGCGCGGTATCTACCGCAAATCGGTCGATACCTTCCGTATCGCGGAAACGTATCTCCGGCGCGTTCTCGTGGACGGCCCGCACTGCGACGAACGGGATGTTCCCGACCATGTGCGTCGTACGGTCCGACTCACCTGTCTCGTCCACGACCTGCTCATTGGCACGCGACAGCGATCTGTTATATCGCTGTAGACGAATTGGCGCCGGGCTTCAATGCCCGGCGCTCTTCTTTTTATATTAATTCGCAGTCTTGAGCATTGCCGTGATGGCTGCAGCTGCCTGCTGATCTGCCGTCTGTGCGACGGTGTACGAATTGACCGCGAAGGTCACGCCGAAACTTACGGTTATGAATACGAGAAAGCCCAGGGTGAACTTGAAGAACTCACTCACCGGCTGCTGGTCCATATACCCTACAGTATATCGGATTTTCGTTATACTAGGGGCATGACCCTGCGTACCGGCCTGATAAGCGTACTCATAGCACTCCTGCTCCCTCTCTTCGCATTCGCCGATACCGGCCGCGCCGGCTTCCCCGCCTCATCTATCTGGCTTTCTAATACCATGCCGCTTTCCGGTCAGTCGATCACGGTGTATGCAGTGGTATACAACAGTACTGCAAACAAACTCGACAGTACGCTGACCTTCAACGTTGACGAGAAGACACTCAGCACAATGGCGGTCTCGCTCGCTTCGGGTGCATCACAAATATATTCCACGCAATGGGTCGCTGCAGAAGGCACACACACCTTTAGCGGCACCTTATCGGGGACGACTGTTTCCGATGTGGCAAAAGATACCGGCACCGTGAGTATCACCGTCGCGGCTCCCCCTGCCCCATCTCCGACCCAGCAGGCGGTGGCCCAGACGACGAATATTGTGAACAGCATTGCCTCTTCCTCGATACCGGTTGTATCCAAGGTCAGTCAAGTGATCTACAACACCACCGAAGACCTCCGGGAAAAAGGTCTCGCGTACATGCAGGCGCAGTCCGGCGCCAGCACAACGAGCGTTGCGGTCGATCGCGGCGCGGTACTCGGCACCAGCACTGTGCGCAGTGCGGCACCGAAATCCGGCGGCATTATGGCCGCCATCTGGTCCGTGTTGTTGATGATATTCGCCTCCCGCGCGATCTTCTACCCCGTCTTCCTCATCC
>CAIRSC010000072.1 GCA_903881205.1 uncultured bacterium
AAGCGCGTAACGCATCTTCGACTTCTCGCTGCGGATCGCGGATGCGCGGGCACGCACGAGTCCGAAGTCGCGAGTGAAGAGCGTAATTGTGCGATCAGATTCCCCCGATTCGCGGCTTCCGAGCACGAGCGCTTCCGTGTGGTATTTCTGGTACACAGCTTAAGTGAGAATTTTAAGGAAGGATCCTCCTTTGCCCTCGATCGGGTACGCCGTAAATGTTTCCGACGTCCATCTTTCATCTGCTTCGTCAGTAAACTCAATTTCACTAATTGCAGAATTTTTCTTTAGCAACGAAAACGCCTCCTCAAATATTGGTCGCGCATCGGTTGTCGCTACCAAAAGCTTAACCACGTGCCCAGGCTTGAGATCATTCTTCTTTCGTAGTTCCTGGACGAAGCGGGCAAGGCCTCTGATTTCACCTTCTCTCTTTAGACCCTCTGTGAGATTTGTATCAAGCGCCACCGACTCTCCGTGCGGCACCACAATCTTCACATTCACTTCGTCGGCGATGATCGAGCGGAATGCTTCAGTGAGCTTGGAAGTTCCCGGAATCGAAAGTGAAGCGAGTGGCTGCCGCACCTTGATCCCCGCCTTGTCGCGTGCCTCGAGTGCGAGCGTCACAATATCGCGCGCTTCTTCCATCATTTCCAATACCGATCGTCCGGTATCTCCGCCGAAGAGGTTCGCCCAGAAACTGCCCTTGCGCGAGACCTCCGGCCACGTCGCGAGATGTACGCTCTCTTCGTCCTCGTCCTCCTTCACTGCCTGGAACAGGTATTCCGCAAAGAACGGGGCCGATGGCGCTATGACGCACGCGAGGCGGTGCAGCACGAATCGTATCGTCGCGAGCGCCGCCTTCTTGTTGGCACCCTCTTCCTTGAAGCGGTCGCGGGAGCGGCGCAGATACCATACTGAGAGATCGTCAATAAATCCTGCAATCGGGCGCGTCGCGGCGTCGAGTCGGTACTGCTCAAATCCGCCGGTCACTTCGGCGATGAGGCTGTCGAGACGCGCAATGATCCACACATCGAGCACATGCTCACTCTTCCAGTCGCGAAGCGTGCCGTCTTCGTAGAGCTTGTAGAATTCGAGCACGTTGTTGAGGCGACCGATATTCTTCTTCACGATATCGTCGACTGCTTTCTCAGAGAACGCGAGATTCTCCGATTGCATGACCGGCGAGGTGAGCAGATACAGGCGAAGCGCATCGGCGCCGTACTTGTCGACGACCTCCATCGGGTCGGGATAATTTTGAAGCTTCTTCGACATCTTCTTGCCGTCTTCGGCGAGCACGATACCGTTGACGATCACATTTTGGAATGCGTTCTTGCCGAAGAGACCGCCGGCGAGCACGTGCAGATAGTAGAACCACGCGCGCGTCTGATCCAATCCCTCGGCGATGAACTGCGCCGGGAAGACCGCGTCGAACTGCTCTTTGTTGTCGAACGGATAGTGCGTCGAGCCGTATGGCATCGAGCCCGAGTCGAACCAGGTGTCGAGCACATCGGGAATACGGTGCATCGTGCCCCCGCAGGCGCACGGCACCGCGATCTCATCGACGATGTGTTTGTGGAGGTCGTCGATCTTCTTTCCACTCGCTTCTTCGAGCTCCGTTGCAGAGCCGAAGACACGCTTCTCTTTGCATTTTTCGCAGACCCACATCGGGATCACACTTGCCCAGAATCGCTGGCGGCTGATAGACCAATCGCGCGCACCTTCGAGCCACTTGCCGAATCTCCCCTCTTTGATGTGCTCGGGCGACCAGTTCACCTTCTTGGCATTCTCGAGCAGATTGCTCTTGAGCTTGGTGACCGACACGAACCATGAGCTCGTCGCGTAGTTGAGCAGCGGCGTGTCGCAGCGCCAGCAGTGCGGATATGAGTGCGTGATGTTTTCTTTGGAGAAGAACGCGCCGTGATCCTGCAAATATTTGAGGACCGCAATGTCGGTGCCGAGACGCACTTTGTCGTCGTCGGACTTGGGCTTCACCTCGAGGCCGGCGAAATCGGTCACTTCCGGCTTCATCGTGCCGTCAAAATTCACGTGCTGTACGAACGGCAGATTCACCTGCTTGAGCAGCTCCCAATCGTCGGCACCAAATGCCGGTGCTTCGTGCGCGATGCCGGTACCGCTCTCGGCGGTCACAAAATCTGCCGCATAGACCTTCCACCCGTTCTCTCGATTCTTGAGATTTGCATCTTTGATGTAGTAGTCGAAGGGTGGCGTGTATTTTTTTCCAACAAGTTCGGATCCTTTCTGCGTTGCTACAACAGAATACTCTTGCCCTCCGAATACGTGCTCAAGACGGTCCTTCGCAACAATGAAACGGACAACTTCTCCAACGCCTTCGTCCTTTTTTTCAACTGTGACGTATTCGATGGTAGGCCCAACCGCTAGCGCTACGTTACCGGGCAAGGTCCATGGTGTCGTCGTCCAGGCAAGCATCGAGGTTTTCGGTTCGTCGACAAGCGGAAATTCTACCGTCACCGAAATATCCTTGACGTCCTTATACCCTTCCGAGACTTCCTGCTGAGAGAGCGTCGTCTCACAGCGCGGGCAGATGTGCATTGAGCGATAGTCTTCGTATACGAGGCCTTTGTCGTAGATCTGTTTGAAGACCCACCACACGCTCTCCATGAACGGCTTGTCCATCGTGCGATACGCATTCTTCATGTCGGCCCAGCGGCCGATACGCGGGATGATCTTTTCCCATTCGTGCGCGTAAGTCAGTACCTGTTCGCGGCAGCGTTCGTTGAACTTGGCGATGCCGTATGCCTTGATGTCTTTTTTGTGTTTGAATCCGAGCTCTTTCTCGACGATGTTCTCGATCGGCAGCCCGTGGCAATCCCACCCCCAGACACGCGGCACGCGATACCCGCGCATCGTCCAATAGCGCGGTACGACATCCTTGATGACCGAAGCGACGATGTGCCCATAGTGTGGGAGCCCGGTGGCAAAGGGAGGGCCGTCGTAGAAGACGAAATCGCCCTTCGGACCGGGGCGATTGACTGATTTATTGAAAATATCGCACTCGTTCCAGAATGCGAGCATCGCCTCTTCGCGCTTCGTTGTGTCTGATTTCTGGACTTCACTCATTCCAGGTATGGTACCAAAAAACGAGGGCCGGCGCGATAAACGCGTCGGCCTCTCTATTGATGATCGACAGATTAGGTGGGACGTTTCTCATTCATTGCCGCCATTGCCGAGGGCGGTGGATTGTTCGGATAACGATCGGCCCACCACCAGCGCCTCGATCCCGGCCCGGAGGGCGTCTCGCGAATCATGTGTGCGCGGGCCGTTGTACTCGCCGTGGAGGCAAGTGTGTCATTCTGCTCGACTTTAGCCATGGATATTCTCCAATGCATGACCGAGAAATCCCCAGTCGCTGCAGAGAGATTAGCTAATATTTACTTTTCTGGCAAGTTGTGGCCTTTTACATCTTTTCCGGTGCCGGGATACCGAGCAACCAGAGACCATTCTTGAGGGTCTGGCGGACAATGTCTACGATTGCGACCTTGTGAGCCGCTTTTTCGGTCCCGTCTAGAATTTGTTCCTGCGCATACCAACTATTGAAGGCTGCTGCGAGCTGAATGAGATACGTGGCTACCAGATGCGGCTCAAGCTCTTCTTGCGCACGGACCACGATATCGGCGAAACGATTCGTGATACGCACAAGATCGCTCGCCGTGGCTGTAGTGTCAAATTTCGACACGATACCAACCACCTGTGCCTTCTCGATGATCGCGCACGTGCGCGCATGCGTGTACTGCAGGTATGGACCGGAGTCGCCTTCAAATGACAAGGCTCGTTCTCGGTCGAATACGATATTCTTTCCTGCACCGCCGCGGAGTATCTGAAATTTGAGTGCCGCCACTGCGATCTGTTCTGAAAGCACGTCCATATTGTCCGCGCGGCTCTCGGCAGCGCGCTCTTCAGCAGCGGCACGCATGTCGGCGAGCAAGTCTTCTCCCGTCAGCACATTGCCTTTGCGCGACGACATCTTGCCGGTAGTGAGTGTGAGGAATCCGGTCGCGATATGCCCGAGGACCTTCCCATCGAGCCCCGAGAAGACCGCGCGAATCGCCGCGATGATGACTTTGAAATACTCTTGCTGTTCGACGCCGGTGACCACATACGAGCGATCAAAATTCGGATACGTTCGTGTCTTTAATTCAAAATTGCCGATATCTTTTGCTTCGTAGGTAGGGAGCCCTGCAGAATTGAGAAAGACGCGAGTATGAAGTCCGACTGATTCTCCCTTGAACACCGTAGCGCCGTCGCTCACTTCGAAAATACCATCGGCAACATGAGAGAGCACGATCTCCTTCCCCACCGGCCCTGCTTCGCTTTCAAATATTTCAGTATCGAAACTCGTCCCGAGCGTTTTGCAGATCTCCGCCAGCCGAGCGCGCGACGTCCGAGTGCCGCGCTCGCGTAGGTCGTTGAGCTCGGCGTCGGTACCCTCATAGAGCTTCTTGTTGATCGCATTGATCTCCTCTTTGGCCGCAGGATCATTCTCATACGCGTCGTTGCCCGTGCGGTAAGCATCGCCCAGCGCGCGGATATCATCGGGATCACCACCGGTCTTCTTGAGCCCCCACACGCCTTTAGCGACAGTGAGACCGATGTCAGACGGATAATTTATCCTGTGCACTGTTGCCGCCGAAAATTCGAACAGTCTTGATATGGATTCGCCGATCACGTTGCCAACAAGATTTCCGATATGCAGCGGCTTAAAGAGATTCGGACTCGTGTATTCGAGCATGATTTCAGTTCCCTTCAGCGACGCATTTCCTCCCCACATGTCGGGCTCTGTCCGTCCACTTTCGAGCGATTGCCAGAAGAGACCTGGAGCGACCGATAAGTTGATGAATCCGGGACCGGCGATGTCGATCTTCGAGACGCCGTCGATCGAACCCATCATCTCCACTATCTTCTCCGCCAGCGCCCGCGGCGCCATGTTGAATTCTTTTGCATATGCGAGCGATACACTCGTCGCATAGTCGCCATGCGAAAGATCCGCCGTGAGATCGAGTGAGACCTTTGGTGATTCAACTCCCAACCGAGCAAGTACCGCCGCCAGTTTTTCCGTAATCTGCTCCCTGATGTTCATGCGGGCATTGTACCCTGTGAGACATAAAAGAAAACGACCCCATCTCGGGGTCGTTTTCTTTGGGAGTGTTATTTCGAGTCGGTCGTGATGCCCATTGAGCGGGCAGTTCCGGCGATGATCGATTTTGCATGCTCCATGTCGTTGGCGTTGAGATCTTCCATCTTCTCGGTCGCAATCTCTTCGAGCTGCTTCTGGGTGAGCTTCGCTACCTTGTCGGCATGCGGACGCTGCGAACCCTTCTCGATGCCGGCGGCTTTGAGGATGAGGCGGGAGGCCGGCGGTTTCTTCACGATAAAAGTGAATGATCGGTCCTTGTAGACAGTCATGAGGACCGGTACCACCGAGCCCATCATCGGACGCGTGAGGGTGTTGAACTGGTTGACGAAATCGCCGATATTCACGCCCGCAGGGCCCAAGGCAGTACCCACCGGCGGAGCTGGTGTCGCTTTGCCGGCCTCGATCTGCAACTTAATGATTTTTGTTATTTCTTTTGCCATACAATAGATTCTTTGGATTTATACGCGCTGCACCTGATCCGCCTCGAGCTCCACCGGAGTCTCTCGACCGAACATTGGTACGAGCACTTTAACTTTTCCGCGCTCTTCGTCAATCTCTCCGACTTTTCCTTCGAGATCCTTGAAAGGCCCGTCGATAATAATAACTGCGTCCCCTGCTGCAAGATCGATCGCGTGGCGCACGGTGTCTCCCTCTGAT
>CAIRSC010000073.1 GCA_903881205.1 uncultured bacterium
AGTTATCTGGACGCTGAGGGATAGGTTCTTCATCGGGTGCGAGATGGGGGAATCGAACCCCCGCCAAGAGTTTGGAAAACTCCTATTCTGCCATTAAACTAATCTCGCGTGTCCTTCGAAGCGTTTGCGAAGTAGGACGTGTCCCTTACTCTACACGAATCCTTGATTTCATACAAAAACCCGCGCAATGCGGGCTTCTGCATTCTCGAGATAGAGAGAAATAGGCTACTGCCAATTTCTTTACTTAACTGAGTCCTTCAGTGTCTTGGATGCGCGGAACTTCGGTACGCGCATTGCCTTGATCTGAATCGTAGCGCCCGTACGCGGATTGCGGCCGGTGCGACCTGCGCGTGTCTTTGCCTCGAAGATTCCGAGACCTGCGATCGACACTTCATTACCTTGCTGGAGTGTCGTGGTGATCATGTCGATGATCGCTTCGACGGCGCGCTCTGCATCTGCCTTCGTAGAGCCGATCGTCATTGCGACCTTCTCCACCAAATCCATTTTATTTGCCATACAAAATATATAATTACCTGGCTAAAATGTGCACATTCGACCTCACTCAACCATTTTGAGCCGTATTTTGGGGCTGTCAATCAGTCTCATTGCGTTATCCACAGGTAACAAAATAAGGAAAAGGGGGCCAGCATGACCCCCTTCGTCTTTTATTAACCCAGCATCTCGATACCGGGCTCTGGAAACGTATGCGGGATATTGCCCCAGGCGAGAGTTACCACCTCGCCTGCATAGGCTTCCGCTTCCGTATCCTTCTCGTGCGTCGCAAGTCGTGACACCTGTGCTTGTAGCTGTGCGTTGAATTCGTCGACTGCCTCATCCGGACACGCGCTCGGCACCTTTACGAACACGAGACCGTGCTTCGTGACGCTCGCAATTACGCATGCCATGAAGTTGGTTTTTCGAGCGCCGTTGTTGTACAGAAGTTCGACGTGACCGACTGCCGACGCAATTCCTACCGGCGCCCTTGTTTCGTTGCGAAGCAGGTGAGCTCTCGTTGCCGCTTCTTGTACGAGCATGGGGATGCCTCGCACGGGCTCTCTCGCGGTCCACGCAGCCTTAAGCTCGATGCGGAGGCGAGAAATATTCTGGACCTGGTATGCAAATACCACTTCCTTGATCATTTGCAGTACGCGCGGATCAAGGGTACCCAGTGCAACTGTAATTGATTCACTCATGCGGGCACCTCTGTTGACTGTCAGCCATCCTGCACCAAAAAGAAAAAGGCCGCAAATCGCGGCCTTTTTCTTGGAGTGGCGAATTTTATTTCGCGTATTCGATCACGCGCATTTCGCGGATCACGGATACTTTGATCTCTCCGGGGTACTGAAGTTCTTTTTCGATCTTGTCGGCAATAGTGCGGGCAAGGTGACGTGCCTCGAGGTCGGTGCAAGCTTCCGGCTTCACGATGACGCGAAGTTCGCGGCCTGCAGCGATCGCAAAGCTCTTCTCGACGCCCGGCTCAGAATTGGCCAAGCCTTCGAGCTCCTCGAGGCGCTTGATGTAATTCTCTACGGAGTCGCGGCGCGCACCCGGGCGGCCTCCTGAGATCGCATCAGCGACTTGCACGATCATCGATTCGGGCGTCTCATACGGATATTCCTCGTGGTGCGCCTGCATGGCCTTCACCACGGATTCGGAGATACCGAATTTCTGCAGGATCCTGCGTCCGATCTCGACGTGGGTACCGGGTACCTCGTGGTCGACAGCCTTGCCGATGTCGTGGAAGAGAGCACCTGCGCGGGCTACTGCAACGTCGGCACCGAGCTCTTCGGCGAGCATCGCAGCGAGGTGCGAAACTTCCACGGAGTGGTCGAGTACATTCTGGCCATAGCTGGTGCGGAAGTAGAGGCGGCCCAAGATCATAACGAGCTTCGGATCGAGGTTGGGCACCTTGGCTTCATATGCAGCCTCGGCACCTTTCTTTTTGATGATGTTGTTGATCTCTTGCTCGGCCTTCTGCACCGCTTCTTCGATCTTCGCCGGCTGGATGCGTCCGTCGAGAATCAGATTCTCCAATGCGATGCGTGCGATCTGACGACGGATAGGATCGTATGAGGAAAGCGTAAGCGTGCCCGGTGTATCGTCGATGATGACGTCGACGCCGGTCGCACGCTCGAACGAGCGGATGTTGCGGCCCTCTTTGCCGATGATCTTTCCCTTGATCTCATCGTTCGGCAGCGACACGGTCGTTGCGAGCACATCGGAGACGACGGAATTGCCAAGACGATGCACTGCCGTGGTAAGAATCTCGTTGGCACGCTGTTCGAGCTTCTCGTCGCTGGCGATCTCGAGCTTACGCATGCGTCCTTCAAGGTCGGCTTCATACTGTTTCTCGACCGAATCCAGGAGATTTGCCTTCGCGTCCTCTGCCGAGAGGCCGGCGATCTTTTCGAGTTTTTCCTGCTGCGACTGGATCATTTTTTGCGCTTCCTCACGAGCCCCCTGGACCTCTTCGTTCTTCCTATTGAGTGACTCTTGTTCTGTATCGAGATTGAGCTGACGCTTGTCGAGCATCTCTTCTTTGCGGACGAGGCGTTCCTCGGTTGATTTGAGGTCGCGCTCGCGCTCCTTGTATTCCCCCGACATCTGCTCCGCTTTCTGGCGGCCCGTCTTCTCTGCTTCTTCAACTATCTTCTTAGACTTCTCTTCGGCGTCGAGCATCATCTGTCGGATTTCGAGCTCCATCGACCCCTTCTTTCCGAGGGAAATGATCAGACGCAGGTAATAGCCGAGACCTACGCCAACAAGGCCGGCGACGGCTAAGAGGGCCAAAATTATTTTTAATGACATACGCGTGGTATTCCACGCGCTCGTTTTATGTACGTGAGAGCATTAGAGCCTTGTTTTGAGCCGTAAAACCCCGTATACCACAATAAGCGCGAAGGAAATTTGAAATCATAAATGCTAAGGTGTATCCGCACTATACCACTCG
>CAIRSC010000074.1 GCA_903881205.1 uncultured bacterium
CGCGAATACGCGGCTCATTATCAATAGAGTTATAGGGGCTCAAAAATGGTTGCGGTGCCTTGCTCGGTTCCATCCGCGTATCGTACCAGCATTAGGCGCTTGTTTCTAGCCTCAAATTGCCGGTGGCGGATATTGTTTCAGCAGGTGAAAAATCCTTTCGAATTGCATGGAAGTAGCCGGCGATGGCGATCATGAGCGCGTTGTCGGTCGCAAAATCGGGCGAGGGGACGAGGAGTGCGGCCGATGCGTCGCGCCCCGCAAGTTTTGCGGCGAGTTCGGAGCGGATGAAGGTGTTGGCGGAGACACCGCCACCCACAACGACCGTGTGCGCGTCGAATTCATCGACCGCTTTAATCGTCTTATGTACGAGTACCTGGGCGACCGCATTTTCGAATGCGAGTGCGATCTCTTTTTTCTTGTCGTCGGTCAGCGGTTTATTCGCTTCGACGACTTTGCGCACCTCAGTCTTAAGGCCGGAGAAAGAGAAATCGTAATCTTTTGAATTGAGCATCGGTGGCGTGAACTTCAGCTCCAAGGGGACCCCTTGGAGTCGGGCTTCGGCGGCGAGGCTTGATATGACGGGGCCTCCCGGATACGGAAGATCCATGAGTCGCGCGACTTTGTCGAACGCTTCGCCGGCCGCATCGTCGCGGGTTTCCCCGATACGCTCATACTGCATCCACTCACGCGAAAGAATGAGTTCGGTATGCCCACCTGAAATGAGGAGTGAGAGCACCGGGAATTCAAAACTGCGCATTGAGCCGTTCTCGACCATCGACATCATCACGTGGCCTTCCATGTGATTGACCGGGACCAGCGGCACATTCCATATATATGAGAGTGCTTTTGCAAAGTTGATCCCGACCCACAGCGCAGGCTCGAGCCCCGGCCCATGCGTGACCGCGATCGCATCAATGTCGGGTCGCTCAAAAGTCTCAATGAACGGAATAACCTTCTCAAGTAATTCCGGTTCTCGCGCCAGGAGAGTGTGTAGCGATTCCAAGGGGACCCCTTGGAGTGGCTCGCTGGGGTCCTTTTGTTGGAGTGCAGATCCCTGGCGAAGCGCTTCTTCGAGGAGCGGAACCAGATTCTTGGCATGTTCGCGCTTGGCGAGGTTGGGAAAGACGCCGCCGTATTGCGCATGCAGCGAAGCTTGAGAAAAAAGGGCATTGCCGAGGACCTTATACGCAAAGTCACTTCCAAAATCGCCGTGCGCCTCCAAAAGGCACACTGCGGTCTCGTCACAGCTTGTTTCGATCGCAAGGATTTTCATCATGGCGAACTATAGCTCATAATGAGGGCAATGAAAAAAGCCACTCCCAAAGAACGGAAATCAGCGGGGCCTTTGCAGGTGCTCAAGCTCTACACCAAAGAAGTGGGTCGCACCTGGTGGCTCTTCGCGCTCGTGATGATCGCGGTGACGGGGCTGCAGATCGTGAGTCTTATTTCGCCGCTGTACCTGCGGCAGTTCTTCAATATCATCTCGACCGGTGAACCCGGTGCGGCAACGATACACACGCTGCTCATCACAATCGTGTGGATCGGCGGCTTGGGCCTCGGCGCATGGATCCTACAGCGTCTGCAGTCGCTCTCGACGATCTACATGGAATCGTACGTGATGAGCGATCTCTATGTGAGTGCGTTCGATTATCTCATCAAGCATTCGCATCACTTCTTCATCTCACAATTTGCCGGCACGCTCACGCGGCGCGTGAGCAAATACGCGGGCTCATTCGAAACGCTCTTCGACAGCTTCGTCGGCTCGTTCGTCCCGACCATTCTCTATGTAGTGGGCGCGATCGGTATCTTGTTCGCACGCAATCACGTGCTCGGCCTGCTACTTGCTGCTTGGTCGATCTTTTTCTTGATCTTCCAGGTGTATGTGTCGCGCCTGAGACAGCCGGTACGCGCGCAGCGCGCCGAAGAGGACAGTGCACTCGCCGGCACCTTCGCAGATGCGATATCCAATCAGAATACGATCGCGATCTTCTCGGGTGCGGCGCATGAGCACGACAATACCTCGGCCGCCGTCGGCCGCTGGCGCACGATCACGCTTCGTTCGTGGGTCACCGACGACTACATTTGGGGAGCGCAGGGATTTCTCATGGTGCTCATCAATATTTCTCTTCTCTATGGTGCGCTGCGTTTTTGGGAGCGCGGAGAGCTCACGGTGGGAGATTTCGTCCTCATTCAATCGTACTTGCTCGGTATTTTTGGCAATCTCAACAGCATCACGCGCGAGCTGCGCCGTGTGTACGACGCGTTCGCTGATGCCGGTGAGATGGTCCATATCCTGCAGACACCGCACGGCGTCAACGATGTCGAGGGGGCCAAGGCGCTCACCATCACGCGCGGCGACATCGACTTCAATCACGTGCATTTCCAATTCAACGATTCGCGGCCGATCTTGCGGGATCTCAATGTGTCGATCAAGGGCGGCGAGAAGGTGGCGCTCGTCGGCCCGTCGGGGGCAGGGAAGTCCACCATCACCAAGCTCTTGCTCCGGCTCTATGATGTGGAGAGTGGCACTATCGAATTCGACGGGCAGGACATCGCGAAGGTTATGCAGGATTCGCTGCGCGACGCGATCGCATTCGTGCCTCAGGAGCCGATCCTCTTTCATCGGAGCCTGCTCGAAAACATCCGCTACGGTCGCCGCGATGCGACCGACGAAGAGGTGATCGAGGCGGCGAAGAAGGCCCACTGTCACGAATTCATTTCGGAACTTCCCGATGCGTACGGCACCTTTGTGGGCGAGCGGGGCGTGCGCCTCTCCGGTGGCGAACGGCAGCGCATCGCGATCGCGCGCGCCATCCTCAAGAATGCGCCAATCCTCTTGCTCGACGAAGCGACCTCGAGTCTCGATTCCGAATCCGAGCGTTATATTCAAGATTCATTGGAGGGGCTCATGGAGGGGAAGACCGTGATCGTGATTGCACACAGGCTTTCTACTATTATGAAAATGGACCGCATCATCGTGCTTGAGCACGGCACGGTGGAGGCCGACGGGACTCACATGGAGCTCATCGCTTCCGACGGCTTGTATCGCAAACTTTGGAACATCCAGGCGGGCGGCTTTTTGCAGGAGGAGTAAGGCTGGCGAAGCGGGGGTTTTTTGGTAAACTGGGCCAGTTCATGCGTCGTTACCTCCGGTGGATGATACTTCCTCGTAGGACGCGCTCAGAACTTGCTCGTTTAATGCGCGATTAGCTCAGTGGTAGAGCGACCCCTTGACGTGGGGTAGGTCGGGGGTCCAATTCCCTCATCGCGCACCAAATAAATATGGAGCGCATTACGCTCAATAATTTAAACACACGCACCGCAGCAGCGCGGGCGGCCTCGGCACTGCGCGCGGGCGGCATTGTTCTGTATCCGACCGATACGCTCTACGGGCTCGGTGCCGATGCGATTTCCAATACCGCGGTCGCGAAGATATTCGAAGCGAAAGGCCGCAACGAGCGCAAGCCGATCCACGCGATCGTTGCGGATCTCGCTATGGCCCGGCAGTACGGCGAGGTGCCGGAGATCGTCGACGCGCTCGTCCGCAAACTTCCGCCGGGCAAAATCACATTCATTGTGAAAAAGAGACCGAAATATGATTCCGGGATCCTGCGCGGCACCACGTTTGGATTCCGTATTCCCGATAATGCATTCTGTATCGAGATGATCCGCGCGTTGGGTGGTCCCATCACGGCTACGAGTGCGAACAGGGCCGGTGAAATGCCGGCGACCGATGTCGACGGCATTCTCGTACAGTTGCAGAGTGAGCACATTGATGTGGCGATCGACAATGGGGAATTGCCAGTCAACGCTCCATCGACCGTGCTTGATCTGAGTGCCGAAACGCCGCGTATTCTCCGCGAAGCCGCCGTCACGGCGCTCCAAATCGGCGAATATGTGCCCCTTGTATAGTGCTGCCAGCGGCGATTGACTCCCGGCACGGGTGTCTTACACTGGGCGCATATTCGCTTTTATATATTGGGGTATGCCAAATAATCAGAACGGGGGACAGAATCAGAGTATGAATCAGAGGAATACGCAGATCGCGATTGGGGTCGCGGTCATTGTCGTTGTCGGTCTTCTCGCATGGTGGCTTTTCAGCAAACCAGCGGCAGATACGGGCAGCATGGCGACATCTACGACACAAGGCACCGATTCGACGGCGATCGCAGCGTCGGATACTACCGATCTCTCCGCAGTGGAGGGTGCGATGGTCACTACGGACGCAAGTATGACGACAGCGACCAATGAGACAGTGAGCGTCAGCGATCAGCCGGCGGGAGATTCAGTGCGCATCGCGAGCGTAACGCTTTCGAAGGCCGGATGGGTTGCGGTGCGCGATTCGCTCCGCATCCATGGAGCCGCATGGCTCACCGCGGGAACGCACGAGAATGTCTCGGTCCCTTTGCTTCGCAATACGACCTCAGGCGACAAGTACGCGGTCGTACTCTATGTAGACAACGGCAACAAACAGTTCGACATGCATGCCGACTCACTCATTTCCGGCATGAGCGGTACCTTCACCGCGACCAACGGCGATTAATTTTTCTTGACCTTGTCCTCGTCGGCGACCCGCCAGAGGTACCAGGATGCAGCCGTGGCGTGTGAGCGCCACGGTTTTGCTATTGATTCCATCTCTTTCTTATTCGGCATTTCTTTCAGACCGTACACCGATTGAAAGCCTTTACGGATCGCGAGGTCTCCCACGGGCAAAATGTCGGGGCGATAGAGCGTGAAGATCAGCAGCATGTGGGCGGTCCACTCACCGATACCTTTCACCTGCACGAGGTGGTCGATGATCTCTTGGGATGTCATTTTTGGAAATTGCTTCTCATCGATTGTTCCGTCGAGGCACTTCCTTGCAAGATCTTTCACATATTTTACTTTTGCCGCTGAGAGTCCCGCTTTTCTGAGCTTTGGCGAAGGAGTCTTCAAGAGTAGTGCCGGCGTCGGCTTATCGCGCGGGAACAGCGCGACGACCCGAGCGAGGATCGACGCGGCGGCCTTACTCGATATTTGTTGCGATACAATCGAACGCAAGAGAGCAGGGAAGATGCCACGCGCGTTGGCGTGATATTTCGTCAAATCCATCGGTCCATGCTTCTTAATGACCGCTTTCAGTACCTTGTCCTTATTGAGCACCTTGATCGATTCAGAGAAATCAGGGGTCGTTTGCATAGAAAATCATCATACCGCACAGAAAAAGCCCGGAATGGATTTTTACCTCGCTTCAAATCCGGCGAACCGTGTCTCCTGATGAGTGCCGCGAAGCGCTTGTTGCGCGTCACTGAAGCCAGCTACTTCTCGAGATTCATCATATTTGCAAGTCTTATTGCGGAGAGAGAGTAGCGGTGGGTGAATTCAGGAGCGCCTCACTCATTTTCTTGCGGCAAGAATCGTGTGCTGCTCCCGAAAACCCGGCGCATACAAGAGCGGAACTTCTGCTGAGCTGAAGATTCGATGGGGCCCGTGAGAGTGCGTACCTCCAACATGAATACCGGTTCTGCAGGTCGTCAGAAATGGCGCATGACTGCGCAATGAGAGCTGAGTCTGAGGTTTTTTGAGGAAGGACGTACCCGATACCCTCAAAGCATGAACGAGTAACGCTGGCCGCTGCGGGAAATGCTTGGCAATATGCGGAGATGCGTCTCGCACTTTTCAGAAGATCTTCAGGTTGAGATGGGCCGAACCACCACGTGGGCTGCCAGAACATGCACGTGTATTGATATTCAGGAGAAACACTATCGCAGGGCTGATACATATTCTTCTCAGTAAGTTCGCGCTGCGGCGTGCCGTCCGTTCGCAAAAGAAAACGAATATTGTATTCCATAAAAACACCTCCACCGCACCCCATACGGAAGTCGTCTTCTGTCGTATCCACCGTATGGCATGCGCGAAGTGCATGAACGAGGTCTTCGACACTGTATCCGAGATACGCAAGAATTCCGTGTCCGATTCCATGCCGACAAAATTCACGCGAAAGTGCATCTGTTTCCGCTGTGCATGCCATATCGAGCTTCTTGACTCCTTCGCCGATACCGAACTCTTGAATTGCGAGTCCGAAAAAAGAATGGAGGCATCCCGCACCGAACTCCTGTCCGCAAACGGCGGCTCCCGCAAGACCGACTTCCTGATACAGTGCTTCTCCAAACGTATGAGCTGCATGATGCAGTATCTGAGTACCTTGCGAACGCTCTTCTGTAGAGACCGCAAAGCTGTTCGCTGAAGTAACGAACTCGGTATGCGCCGCCCCCGATCCTATCGTATGTATGCGCGCTCTCCAATACGCAATTTCCGCGAGCGTATCTTCGGGCGATGTGCTGCCGTCTGCGTTTTTTCGGAATGTTATGGAGTGCAGCTGCCCCGCTGTTTCCCGGTGGAATAAGCGCTTGAGCTCGTTGCGATACACAAATGCTGCGCCCGCCAGCACGAGTATCGCGCATCCTAGTGCAGTTATTTTTTGAGAAAGGTTGTGTGCTAAGGACATTTCCGCATGCTATCACGCGCACTCTTGCGTGATAGTGTATGGGTTACTTATGGAGGGAGTTTTGAGTACGCGAGGAACATATCACATCATCGGGGCCGCCTTCTTCATATCCGGGGTACTATCACTCATATATGAAGTGACCTGGGTTCGGATGCTCTCTCTGTTTTTCGGTAGCGACGCATATGCTGCAAGCATCACTCTCAGCGTGTTTATGGCCGGCCTGGCTCTCGGAAGTTGGCTCGTGGGCCGCGTCGGTGACCGTATCGAACGACCGATCGTGTTCTACGGCGTCTGCGAAATGATGATCTCTATCAGCGCCTTACTCGTGCCGCATGCGCTTGACGTTTTTTTACCTGCATACCGTCTTGTCTACACATACTTTGACGCTGCCCCGTTGGGCTATGAAGCATTCCGTGTGGGTGTCGCGGTTGTCATCCTGTTGATTCCCACCGCCTGTATGGGAGCGACGCTTCCTCTGCTTGTGCGCGCGCTGTCAAAAAATATCGCGCAACTCGGATTCGACGTCGGTTATCTTTATGGATTGAATCTGGCGGGTGCTTTTACCGGTGTCCTCATGGCGGGATTTGTACTTCTTCCTCTTGTCGGCGTCGCGCTGACCGTAACGGTTGCGGCCACTGCGGGTCTGTGCCTCGGCATTCTCAGTATTGTCTTCGGATATTCGCGCAATGTTCCATGTGTTCCGCCGGCGAGCGAGAAAGCGTCTGTTCCAATGTTGCTCACACGCGACCGGAAGATGCTATTGCTCATTATGGCAATTTCGGGAGCTGCCGCGCTGGCGCTGGAAGTTGTATGGATGCGGATGCTCGTACAGACTTTTTTGTCGACGGCACAGGTATTTTCCGTCATGTTGGCATGCTTCCTGTCCGGACTCGGGGCGGGAAGTTTTCTTGCGGGCGGCATTGTCGACAGATTAAAAACTCCGTTTTATGCGCTCATTTTTCTGCAAGTCATGCTCGGTGCGAGCGTCGCGTTCATGCTGGTGCTGAATGCCATGGTGCCGACAGGGGTCAGCCACTTCTCGCATATACTTGCAACATTGCTGCCTTTCCCAGCAGCAAATATGGCCGCCAAATTTCTGATGGCGCTTATCGACGTCCTCGTACCGTCATTGCTGCTCGGAGCAACATTTCCCGTCGCGGTGCGCGCATTCGTCGAACATATCGGGCAGCGCACCGAAGCCGCCGGGAAGATTTATGCATGGAATACCGCTGGGGCTATTGCCGGCTCTCTACTAGGGGGATTCGTACTACTGCCGTTTCTCGGAACAGCAAGAGCGATATTGTTCTTGGCGGTCGTGTTTCTATTAAACGGGTTGGCAGCAGGCTTCCGTTGGGCATGGCACACCGGTACGCTCATTTCGCGCCGGTCAGCGCTTTATGTGGGTTTCACTGTGCTGTGCATCGGCATATTCGGTGCGATAGGAATAAGTCCTTCGCAAGAATTCTTGTTCGAGAACAAACTCCCTGAGCGGGTTGCCGTGAGTTCTTCACAGATCATTTACCGAAGCGACGGGGCACTCAGTACGGTCGTCGTACTCAAAGAAGCGAACAGAAAAACTCTCTTAATAAACGCCGCCGCTGTCGCTGTCGCACAGGAGAAGTGGACCGATAATGCCGGATTCATATTCAAGTCCCTTCTTCCGCTCGTGCTCCATAAAGCGCCGGAGCGTGTCGCCGTTATGGGCTACGGCATAGGTATCACAGCACGGGCCGCGGAACTCTATCCGGGCACACAATCAGTACGAATCGTTGAACTTAATCAGGACGTAATTGAGGCGCAAAAATATTTTTCGGATATAAACGGGGATGCGCTTAATAATACGAAGGTGCTTCTCCGTGTTGATGACGCCCGTAACTTTATGCACATGACGGACGAGCGGTTTGACATGATAACGACCGACTCAGTCCATCCGCGGGCCGCCGGCGTAGGTGATTTGTATTCAAGAGAATACTACGAGTCCATCAGCAAGCGACTGAATGACGGCGGATTCGTTCTGCAGTGGATACCTATTAAGGGCATTTCTCCTGAGTCCTTCGATGTGGCACTCCGCACGTTTGTTCGTGTGTTTCCGAACACGACGCTCTGGTACGCAGATGATCAAATTTCACTTCTTGCCACGAACGGCCCTGTGGCCATCGATTGCACGGTGCTTGAAAAAAACCTTGCAAGTCCGGAGGTACGGGCATCGTTCCCTTTCATTCAAGCGTATACACCCCGAACACTGCTGGACACCCTCCTCATGGGTCCGGAGCAGGTCAGAAAATACCTCGATCGTAACGGTGGTCGCAACGAAAATACGGACGATAATTCTTATTTGCAATATCACATTCCGCTTGAACCTGTCCTGAGCAGTGATCCCGCGGCAATCGTAGAAAATCTCACTCGTTATGCGGGGCACGATGCTGCAATTTTTGATACAAACTGCAATCCGTACATCTAGTGCTAAGGCTGGGGGTACCAACGGTGACGGCCAACAGGTCACGTCAAGCGGTTGTCGCCTTTGAGCGCCTTGATCGATTCAGAAAAATCAGACTGGCGGTGAAAGCGGACCATACAATGAGCATCATACGCCTTTCATGTTCGTTCGCTTCGCTATCGGGCAACGCAGAACTCCTGGGCGATCGCGCAAAAATTAAGGAAATATAGAATTTTTTCTACAAAGCATGGTTTGACGGCCTTGAGGACGAGGGCATTACGTTCATCAAGGTCCGGGTGACGCGCGCCGAATATTGGGATCATCCGGGCGGTATTGTGGGCACATACGTAGACATGGTAAAGCATATCGTCACAGGAAAACAGGACGAAAATGAAGAGTATGAGGTGATCGTGTTCAATTAGTTGCGCGCACGAGTAAGGGCCCTCGACTGTGCGGGGATGCAATGCATTTGAATGATATTATTTGGAAATGACAAATCCCGTGCTGCGTGATCCGGAGCTCCTCATTCTCGACGAAGCGACCGCCAACATCGATACGGTGACCGAACAACTGCTCGAAGACATTCTCAAGAAACTTCCCGCGCGTACGACGCGCGTCATCATCGCGCACCGCCTCAACACGATAGAGAACGCCGACGAAATATTCTTCGTCAACGGCGGAGAGGTGACAGAGGCGGGATCAATTGATCATGCGGTAGAGATGCTGCTGCACGGCAAGCGCGCGAGCTAAACAAAAAGCGCCGTATCGGCGCTTTTTGTTATCTGCGGAGAGGGAGGGATTTGAACCCTCGAGACCCTTACGAGTCTGCCGGTTTTCGAAACCGGTGCCTTCGACCACTCAGCCACCTCTCCAAGGACAGGCCATATGGCCCGTCCGGTCGTGTTCGGAAGATAGATCTTCCGAACGATTATTCGCCCTTGAGAGAGCGAATAAAAATGATCTGACCGAGAGATACCATATCATTTTTTTGCCAAGTGACCAAAAAAAACGTATTATAAGCCCGCCTTTGCCCCGTTCGGTCTGAACGGTGTCGAGCGAAGGCCCCATCGTCTAACGGTTAGGACGCCGGCTTTTCAAGCCGTTAATCGGGGTTCGATTCCCCGTGGGGTCACCAAGTCAGAAGTTTTATCGGTATCCGTTTGATTCAGCTCGTAAACTAAGGACATTTTCTTGGTTCCAAATTTCTTTCCATCAAAAGCCACTTTTTCTGGAAATGGAAGCCTGGATGTATCTCGAGCGACAAGGATTTGTTGCTCCGTTGCCCGGCCAGCAAGGAGAGTGGATGTTCGTTACGCGCCGCGGAAAGAAAGTTGCCGATGATGATGACTTTGAAAACTACAAGCAAATATATTTACTAGCATCTGATAGCTTAGACCCTGTCTTACTGCAGAAAGTTAAGTCTGATTTTGCACGCGGTGATTATGACAGCGCGATTCTGAAGGCATACAAGGAGGTTGAGGTCCGGGTACGCAAAAAGGCAGGGCTTTCCGCAAGCGACATCGGCGTAAATTTAATGATTGCTGCATTTAATCCCAGTGGAGGCGTTCTAACTGATTCAAGTGCGGAGGCTGGAGAGAAACAAGCCCGCATGCAATTGTTTGCTGGCGCGATAGGTACATATAAAAACCCCTCCAGTCATAGAGATGTAGCTCTTTGCGATCCTAAGGAAGCAGCGGATATAATTCATATGGCAAACCAACTTCTGCGAATAGTCGACAAGCTGCCCTAATACGATTCTAGTCCCTAGAAGCAGTCTAAAATGGCATACTTGCCAAATAACCGCTACGCATTACTCTCATGGAATGGAACAAATCCTTATTCGGGTGGTAGGAGCAGTAGTTGCCGCACTGGCACTTAATCTATTGCATCTGAACACTAAAAGGGTTGTTATCTCGCACGCACAGCCGATCGGTTGGATATGGAAGGCTATGGCTCTTGCAGGGAAAATTCTCTTCTTCTACGGTCTTTTTGTTTACCTATCAAACTTGTTTGTCACTGGCCCTACAGCTCCAAATACCGGCACAGGGGCCATTATGTTCAGCTTAGGGCTCATTCTATGGATATGGGGCGGACTGGTGATTTATTTTAAGCGTAACTAAACTGTCTTACACTGGATAAGGGAATGCCCTTAAATCTGTTAGGATTGTGCCAATGAAGAACTTATTACTTCTTGTGCTCTTTGCCTGTGTATTGGGGCTAGGTCTCATTGTGTGCCCTCAGGGGGTTGCTGAAGCGGCTGGAAATCCTTATGCCTACATCTGTGAGAGTGGGGTCGTATCTTGCGATCAGCTCACAGCAAGTTTTGAGGTGTATCAGGATGACGCAGACACTTATTTTGTATGCGTATCAGGAGCACCCGCTTGTAACTCTATAAACGCTATATACACCGCTGTAAGAGACAGTGGCAGTGATTTCAATATCTGCAAAGGCGGTTCTAGCATATGTAATGTTGCAAACGGAGATGCTTATATGGAGAAAAATGACCGAACGTCCTTTTATGTTTGTAAGGGCAATTTGCCCGTGTGTAATGTAGCTAACGGTGACTACTACATCGAAAAAGATACTGCCGATACTTGGGATATATGCGAAAGTCGTATTCCGGTATGTAATTACGCAAACGACAGCTATATCTTTAAGATAAACGCTCCTACAAAGTCCTATACATCCGAACCGGTATCGTATATTCCTGAAACTACTTCCGTTAAAGCCGCGGTAGTGAAAAAAACACCTACGTCGGTTGTTGTAGCTCCTATCCCAACGCCCGTAGATGCCGTCACCTTTTTGGGTACGAGTACACCCGCTCAGGCAACAACCTCTGAGCCGGTACCCACCTATAAACCATCAATCATCCAACGTCTCGTATCCTGGATACTTTCGTTTTTCTAAAACTGCCTTACGAGCCAAAGCCTCTTCGCGGCTTTTTGTTCCTCGCTCATTTTAGTTCCCATAGGTAGTAAGACTTATTTCTAATCCCTAAGGGTAGTCTTAGAGTTGGCTGTTAAGCCTGTAACTGTTTATCATTTACAGTATCCTCGAGTTCTCGCCCGAAGACGTACCAATGGTTCAGTTCCGCTACGAGTTGGTTCCAATTCTGTCCCACTTGGGTCACAAATTTTTTAGCCTTATTTCTCAACACCGTTTAGAGCACCCAAACGGGAAATTTTAGGTACTTGGAACCGCAGTAGAATTTACAAAAGAAAAAGGCCATCCGAAGATGGCCGAGAAAAAGTGGACAGTTTTACCGCAGACAGTCCATCTAGTCTTGGTCTGTAGATCTACCCGCATCGCCGGGGGATCCTTAACTGCCTCGAGCTTCGGTAGCGGTTGAGGCCGCTTTAGGCACCTTAGCTACGAGTCCGGGAGCTATGCTACTCCCTTTAGTCCGTGTTCTCTCCACAATTCCTTCGATGTCGGAGCTGTAAACAGCCGCATCGACCAAGGGCAAGCCCTCAGCCGAATTCCTGAGCGAAATGTGGCACGGTCTTTCAAACTGTCCTCGGCAATACTAGCTCTGCAATTTTTGAGTGTCAATCGCTCTACCAAACTTCTGCCATTGGTACAGCTCCTGTACCAATTGGTTCCAATTCTGTCCCACTTGGGTCACCAAATGATTTACATCGTCTCCTGACGCTGCTTTTACCTTGTAAATTGGTGATAATTCAACGGTTTTGAATTCCGGATACTGATATTGAAGGTTTTGAGGGAAGAGCGCTTTCCTTAGTTCTCGTAGCTCTCCTGGCTCGAGCATCTCCCATATAAGCGGCAATTCTTTAATCACTCTCGTACCGAACTTAACGGCTGCCTCTACTCCTTGGTCGGGATTGCGCAGGGTTTTTTAGTTCGCTTTCCGCTGAGGGATTGGAGGAACTGGATTATTGGTTTTGAGTTCTGCATCGTTAGGGTCAACAATTAAAATATATATTTATCTTTTTTGATGTGTCAGACACCAGTCCCGCTTCTTACAATGGTGCCCATTGTCGAAATTCTGTCCACTGGGTCAAATAGAGAAGAAAAATGCCCGCCTCTATTTTTTCGCTCTAATAGGAGCTATTTCTCCACAGGTCATGCATCTGCGCCTCAGTAAAGGTATACAATGAAGCGAATTCATGAGGACTTCATTTCGTCGCGCGAACGTTTGCCGATATCGCCGACACGGGCGGGGCTTCACCAATCCATTGGCAATGCTTGCGGTCGGTGTGACAGCTCTCTTCGGGATGATGTTCGGCACGGGATCGCAGACAGCACCCGCTCAGATCGTCGAAAGTGCTCCGATCGTACAGCTCGTACAACAGACGCCGGAGATAGCGTCTGTCGGTGCAGATGCGGTTGCAGTACCCGAGCGCACCAGCACGACCCCGTCCGAGCACGTCCCCGTTGTTGCATCGGCACCGGTCGTGCAATGGGCTTCGCCAGTCTCTGCGACCAGCGGTGTCGGAGAAGATGAGCTCACACAAAAGTTGCAGGGACTCGAGAGTCGCTTGCGCGGTGTCATTTCGCAGGCTATCGGAAGCACTGCCCCCGTCTACACTCCCGTCGCGTCCGGCGGTATATGGAACTCGGTCGCCGGTACCAACAGGATCGATCAGCTCACCGGCACGGTACTCACCAATGTCACTGTCCACGGCATCAGTGGCCTCACGACCGCCGATCTTCCGGATTTTTCCGGCAGCTATTTTCCGGCCACATCCACCATTTCGGTCGCATACGGCGGCACGGGGACTTCTACTGCACCTACATACGGGAAACTGCTGGTCGGCAACGCATTCGGCGGGTACAGTCTTATGGCGACGTCTTCACTTGGGATTTCCGGCGGATCAAGTCAGTGGACCACGTCGGGATCAGACGTGTATTACAGTACGGGCAAAGTCGGCATCGGCACAACGACGCCGCAAACAGAATTGACCATCGCGAACACCGCGGGCGTCGCGGGCTTAAATGTCGCCGGAGTCTCGGACCAGCCGAATTGGATGAACGTAGGGAATTACGACGGCACTTCGGTGGCGGGGAATTGGGCGTTGAATCTGGGATACAGCGGCGGGATGGATCAGTTCTTCAACGGCACTGCACAGGGCGACATGATTGTAAAAGCATATTCCTATAATAATGATAAGAAATTATTCTTAGGTGCGTCGGGCGGCGGCATTCCGGGGATGGTCTTCGCGCCGGGAGGTAATGTCGGCATCGGGACGGTATCGCCATGGGCACAGCTCACTGTGGCGGGCAGTGCACCGACCCTGAAATCCACGATCTCGTCGCAGTTGAGCGGACCGTACACAGTATACGTCCAAGGCAATTACGCGTATGTTGCCTCTTTTACAAACAGTCAGCTCGTCATTTACGATGTTTCGAGTACTGCTTCGCCTGCACTCGTCGGCTATACGTCGAACGGGCTGAGCTCACCGACCGATGTCGTGGTGCAAGGTAAGTATGCCTATGTAACGAACAGCGGCAGCGGGCGCCTCGTCGTCGTTGATATCTCAGATCCTGCGGCACCGACTACCGTCGGATTTGTCTCGGGTGTTGGAGGACAGTTCGTGCGCGTGCAGGGCAGATATGCGTATGTCTCGGGCGGTATTTCCGCGAATCAATTTTCCATCGTCGATATTAGTAAGCCGACGGCTCCCGTAGTTGCTGCTGCGGTCACGAGTAACATCAGTCGTCCGGAAGGTCTCGCGGTGTCCGGTCACTATGTGTTCCTCACCAGTCTTCTCAACAGCAAGCTCTTTGTATACGACGTTTCAAATCCGACGGCCCCGGTCGAAGTCGCGAATACAAGCACACAGTTGTCGTACCCGTACGGGGTGACGGTATCGGGTCGCTATGCCTATGTGCTCGATGATACGCAGCTCGTGATCTACGATATATCAAATCCGATCTCTCCTGCCGTAGTTGGTCACACTACCACGGGGCTCAGTTCGCCCGTCTATATAAGTGTGCAAGGGCACTATGCGTATATCGTCAACTACGGTAATTCCACATTCGCCGTACTCGACATTTCTGATCCGACCTTGCCTTCGCTCGTGTCGACGACAGGAATCGGTTCCGGCGGGAGGGGCATCTTCGTGGCGGGTCGCTATGTGTACACAGCCAGCGGCGGAGGACTACGCATACACGACCTTGGTGGAGCATATATTCAACAAGGCGAATTTGGCGGTCTTTCAGCAGGCTCGCTTGCGGTTAACGATGCCTTCAGTGCCAATGACGGCGCATTCTTGGGAGGACTTACCGTCGGACATTCTTTGAACGTGAGCGGTACCGCTGCGATCAGTGCGACGACAAGTACGGGGCAGGCATTCTCTGTTTTTTCAATCAACAACGCGACCGGCACCGCTCCCATCTTTACCGCTTTCTATAACGGCTCGATCGGTATCGGCACGACGACGCCATCGGCAATGTTGGCGGTGGCGGGGAATGCATATGCGACCGGGGGGCTTGGAGTCGGTATGGTCAATAGTGTAGCGGGAAGTATTCGCGCTACCGCCACTACGACGGCTCTGAACTTTCTTGCCAGCGATAACGGCGCCGTTGGAACGCCCGCATACGCGTTTTCCAACGCGCTTAATACGGGTATCTACGCGGTCGGCTCGAATAATCTCCGGTTCTCTGCCAACGGCGTCAATGGCCTTACGGTGACTGATTCTCAGGTGTATACGCCGCTCTCCGGCAACGCGGCGGGTCCGGCATTTAGTTTCGGAGCGGCAAACCTCGGCTTCTTTTCACCGTCTGCAAACGTAATGGGCTTCTCGACCGGCGGCAACGAGCGCATGCGACTTGATAGCGCGGGCAATCTCGCGATCGCGACGACCTCGGCAGCGTATACGCTCGACGTGTTTGGTATCGGCAATTTCGCCAATTACGCGCGCGCTTCGTATTTCACTGCGACATCAACGACACTGGCGAGCACCTTCCCGTACGCATCGTCAACTGCACTGACTGTTTCGGGAAATGCGTTCTTTGCGGGAAGCGGTATATGGACTTCTGGTGGCGCCGTGGGTATCGGCACGACGACACCTGCAGCGTCACTCACTGTATCTGGCGGCATATCAACAGACTCAACGGCATTTGCCACTGCGGGTACCGGATACACATATACGGTTCCGGCAGGCGTCACTCAGCTCGTCGTGAAAACGTGGGGTGCGGGCGGCGGTGCGGGGTACACGAACAGTGGACGCTCTGGAGGTGCGGGCGGCGGCGGCGGCTTTGCGCAAGCGACGATCACGGTTACTCCCGGAGAAACACTCCTTATTGATGTCGGCGGCGGCGGCGGCGGGACCACGTCATCGGCTAGTGGCTCTGGAGGCACCAACGGTGGTGGATCCGGGGGATCCAGCGGAAGCAGTGGTGCTACATCCGGCGGCGGCGGCGGATATTCGGCAGTGCGCCGCTCAAGTACGATGCTCGTGCAAGCGGGCGCAGGCGGAGGTGGCGGCAACGGGATGTCATCCGGCAGTGCGGGCGGCGCAGGCGGTGCCGGTGGCGGGTCCACGGGATCGAGCGGTGGAAACGCAGGGGGGACCGCGGGTGGATCTGGAGGTACATCGAGTGCGGGAGGTGCGGGCGGCGGAGATCCGCAGAACTGGTGCGGTAGTCATAGCTCCGGAGGAGCGGGTAGTCTAAATCAGGGAGGTAACGGTCTCAGTCTTTCATTTTGTAACGAAGTTGGTGCGGGCGGCGGTGGCGGCCATTACGGCGGCGGCGGCGGAAGCGTCTCGTTCTCGGGCGGCGGCGGTGGTGGTGGTGGTGGATCTGACCTTGTCACGGGAACAAATACTATAGAAATGGCAGGCTCAGGCTCTGCCGCGGCGAATACGAGCGATCCGGACTATGGCGGCACTGCCGGTGTCGGCGGTGCTCCTTCTGGCACGAACGGCGCCGCGGGAGCGGCCGGTCGCGTTGTAATCAGTACCGTTTCGACCGCAGCCGTGCAGTTCACCAACTCGAGTGCGGCTTCGATTGCAACATTCCTCGGTAGCGGCTATTCCGGTATCGGCACGACGACACCATGGGGTAAGCTCTCAGTGCTCGCAAGCGACAATGCGACTGCACCGCAATTCGTCGTCGCGTCATCAACCGTAGTCAGTTTTTTGATCGACAAGAACGGCAACGTCGGTATGGCGACCACATCACCGGATGCCGCCATGACCATTTACGGAAACGCGACGAAGACCTTGATCCATCTCGTCGAGCCAGACAGTGCGCCGTATCCGTTCCTTATAAACAATCTTACGTATGGATTTGGCATCAGTTCCGGCCTATCGATTTGGCAGGACAATACCGGCCACGCCATCGTTCAGACGGGAGGCAGCGGCGGAGTGATCATGTCGGCCGGAGGGACATCATGGAGTTCAAACTCCGACCAGCGCCTTAAGACCGATATTGAGACATTGAATGCGACGAGCGGATTGGACGCGATCATGCAGCTTCACCCGGTCACATTTAGTTGGAAAGATGCGATGCAAGCGGGTCTTGCGGGCAAACAGCTCGGCTTTATCGCACAAGAGGTCGGTACGATCTTCCCGGGACTCATCACAACGACCGGAACGACAACGATACGCAATGCCGACGGCACCACCTCCGAAGTAGGCAATACACTTGCGCTCAATTACACCGGGCTCATTCCTCCGCTCGTGCAAGCCGTGCAGGATATCGCAAATCTTTCAGAAACGTTCAAAGGCACTCTCATTGCGTGGCTCGCAGACGCATCCAACGGTATCTCGAAGCTGTTTGCACATGAGATCTATGCCGACAAGCTCTGCGCGAAAGATTCTGCAGGTACATATGTATGCGTAACAGGGGATCAGCTGGCAGCTTCGTTGGGCGGCCAGGTAAGTAGTCCGACTCCGTCCGACAGCTCCACTGCGACACCTGCGACTCCTCCCACAATCGCCATCATCGGCAATGACCCGGCGAATATCGATATCGGTGCGACCTACTCTGATCTTGGTGCTGCTATCACGGGGCCGACGTCTGCGGACAGGAATTTGGGCATACAAACATATGTCGGTAATACGCCGATCGAGCAGGCCTTTATCGACACATCCGCTCCCGCGACCTACCACATCAACTATGTGGCACAGAATGCCGCCGGCATCTCAACGTCGACGCGCACGGTCATTGTGGGCGCAGTCGAGACCTCAAGTGCATCAACGGCATCCGAGACCTCGAGCGTTCCCACGGATGCGACCAGTACCGATGATGGTACCGGTGCCGCGACAGTGAGTACGCAGTAATCTACCCAATTGGTATTTTTGAGTGCCTCTTTACTTTTTTGTTGCCCTCGCACAGTATGGCCGCAGGCCCTACTTTGAAACCCTCATGGGAGGCTAAAAATGCCAAATCTCGCGTTGCCGGGCAACCCCCGGTACCAACCGAAGGATCTCATCCCGATCTTCGGGTACGACAATCTCGCGACCCCGCTCGTTGAAGTGGAGCTGGCCGCGATGAATACATTGGCTGCCATGGACATTATCCCGGCGGCTGACTTAGAGTTATTGACTCCGGAGGTTGTGCAGAAGCTGCTCGCGATCACCATGACCGACGTGGACAAGGTCGAGCGTGAGATCACGAAGCACGATATCCGCGCGTTGGTGCGGCTTATGCAGGAAATTCTGCCCGAGCCGCTCCGTCGGTGGGTGCACGTGCCGCTCACCAGCTACGACGTCCTCGACACCGCCCGCCCGCTGCAGTTCATCCGCGCGCACAAGAAGGTCATCGAACCAAAGACCCGGCAAGTGATCGGATACCTGAAAGACCAGGCGATGCGGCATATCGATCAGGTGCAGATCGGCCGCACTCACGGCCAGCACGCGCTGCCGATCACGGTCGGATTCTGGTTCGCGACCATTTTGAGTCGCGTGCTTTTCAACGCGCAACGCATGAATGAGTTTCGGCACGGACTTGTCGGCAAGATCTCCGGAGCCGTCGGCACATACAACGCGCAGGCCGGTCTCGGTATCAATGGGCGAAGTGGCATTGTGTTCGAGGATCATGTGCTGCATCAGCTCGGGCTCGATCCGGCGCCGATCAGTACGCAGATCCTTCCGCCGGAGCCGCTGGCGTATTACCTCTTTTCGGCGCTCGGACTATCGGCCTCGTTCGGACAACTGGGTCGCGATTCAAGGCACCTGATGCGCAATGAGATTGGCGAGCTCAGTGAACTTTTACTCCGAATTGGGGAGCTAAGATGTCGGGGAAAAGGGGCTGGAAAACTGAGGCTTTTAGTGTCTAATCAATAAAAAAACTCTAACAAAAGTTAGAGTTTTTTTATTTATATTTCAGATGTATTTATTTTGGCATCATTACTGAATCGATGACATGGATTACTCCGTTTGTACATTCTATGTCTGCTTGTACTACTTTTGCGTCGTCTACCATAACACCATCTGTGGTGTCTATTTTAACTTCACCACCTTGTACTGTCTTTGCAGAAGTTAGGCCCATTACATCAGAAGCCATTACTTTTCCTGCCACTACATGGTACGTAAGTATAGCTGTTAGCTTTGCTTTATCCGCGAGGACTGCATCGAGAGTCTCTTTTGGAATTTTGGCGAAAGCCTCATCGGTTGGAGCAAATACAGTGAATGGCCCTGCGCCAGATAGAGTGTCTACTAATCCTGCTACTTGCACTGCTGTTACTAAAGTTTTAAAGGATCCTGCCGCGACTGCTGTTTCTACTATGTTTTTCATATATTTATTTAATCTTTTAAATTATAAATTCGACCTTACTCACTTGAAACAGTTATATTATAATATTTATGATAAAATAATACAATAATTGTTTATAATTAATAGTAACGTATGTCAATGCATAAAACTATGATCAATATACTTATCGCTTTGTTTGTTATTGTGGTGCTTTGGTCTATCTCAGGATTTTTTGGTTCTCGTGTTGAGCAGGCGGAATATACCGTAGTGAATAAAATGAACGACTACGAGATACGAGAATACCCAGAGCATATTGTGGCGCAGACTACTGTAAAGGGTTCTTATGGAGAATCTATGGGTAACGGTTTTAGAATTGTGGCTGGGTATATCTTTGGCGGAAATACAAAAAAAGAAAGTATAGCCATGACCGCTCCAGTCGTCGCGCAAAAAAGTAAAGATGAAAAAATATCAGAAAGTATCGCTATGACTGCGCCGGTAGTGGCGACGAAAGAGGGTGATTCGCAAATAATATCTTTTGGCATGCCTCGTTCTTATACGCTCGAGACTCTCCCGACACCAAATGATCCTCGAGTAAAAATCGTGATGATTCCAGCCAAGAAATATGCAGTATTGCAGTTCTCGTGGTATCGCTCAGATGGACGGGTAAAAATGATGCAAGAAAAATTACTCTCGGCACTTACTCGTGATGGAGTAACAACAAAGGGAAGCACTGCATACGCAGGATACAATGCACCGTGGACGCCGCCATGGATGAATCGCAATGAAGTGTTGGTGGAAATTATTAATTAATCTTTTATTTTATGTTCATAAAACTTTACGCAATCGCGCTTCCTGTTTTCTTTGCCATCGACATGGTGTGGCTGGGGCTTGTCGCCAAGGGTTTTTACGCTAAGCAAATCGGTTCGCTTCTAAAGCCAGATGTAAATTGGACGGCAGCGATACTCTTCTATCTTTTATTTATTATCGGTCTTGTGGTTTTTGTAATTACGCCAGCGGTGGAGAAAAATTCTTGGACGCACGCGCTTTTGTTCGGTGCGTTGTTTGGTTTGGTTTGTTATGCAACGTATGACCTTACTAACCTTGCAGTCGCTAAAGATTGGCCATTGCTCGTAACTATCGTTGATTTAGCGTGGGGTGCAGTATTGGCGGCTTCTGTTTCTGTCGTAACATACTTCATCGCAAGTAAAATTGGTCTATGAGTTATTTTGTAACGCTAATTTTAATATTGTTTGCATACATGAGCCTGTGGTTCATGGTCTCTTTGCTCAAAAAAAGAAATGACGTAGCTGATGTGGCGTGGGGGTTGGGGTTTGTACTCATGACATGGGTGTCTTTTTTTCTTTCGGATGATTCGGGAGTAAGAGGACTGCTGGTGGGTATCTTGGTAACTGTGTGGGGCTTGCGTTTGGCGTGGCATATTCATGCACGAAACAAGGGCAAGGCGGAGGACTATCGGTACCTCGCGTGGCGCAAAGAATGGGGCAAGTGGTTTTACCCGCGGTCGTATGTGCAAGTGTATCTTTTGCAAGGTGTATTTTTGTTTCTCATCGTTCTGCCAGTACTGCTTATTAACAAGAATGCAGGCGGAGATATCGGTTTACTCGATTTCTTAGGCGTAGCGGTGTGGCTCTTTGGTTTTTATTTTGAATCTGTCGGTGATGCGCAACTTGCACGGTTTATTAAAAATCCGGAGAACAAAGGCAAACTTATGCAAAGTGGTCTCTGGGCGTATACTCGCCATCCAAATTACTTTGGAGAAGTCACACAGTGGTGGGGCATTTGGCTTGTCGCACTCTCTGTTTCGGGTGGCTGGCTTAGTATAATTGGGCCGATAACTATAACCTTTTTGATTTTGAAAGTTTCAGGTATTCCTATGCTCGAAAAGAAGATGGAAGAAAATCCAGATTTTGCAGAGTATAAAAGTAAAACAAGCGTATTTATTCCGTTGCCTAGAAAATAACGTAGCATGCATAATTTTGATCCACGCTTTAAACCAGACCTTACTCCAAAAGAAATGCTTCGTCTTGGAGTCTTTGGCGGATTATATTTTTCTGATAAGCCGAAGGAATTTCCAAAAGATTGGTGGCGGAGTGCAAAATTATCACCCGATGGAAAACGGCACAAAGAACTGAATTATTTTGGCGTGAATGCCAGTCAGCCGCTTTCAGTGTGGCAAGCCAAAAGCTGGATCAATCCACAAGATCCACGTGGATGGTGGCAGTGGTATTGCAGATACTATATGGGTCGTAGAACAGCCGACGACGAGCGACAAATTAAAAGATGGCTCGCTATGCGACGACATATGATGCAAATTAAAAATAATTGTAGAACTGGAGATATTTTTTGCCGACCAAGACAAAGACAAGCGTTATTGCATTGGGCCTATGACTCGAGAAAGATGTGATCTAGGGAGCAATCCCCGTTGTTTTATAATGTTTTCTAAAAACGGCGAGGATTGTTGTGCGCGCATAGGGCGGGCGGGGCAAGCACATACAGATTTGTTTGTGCCTATGCACAATCCATATTCTTTAGGGTTACCACTCCACTCCCTCGAAGCCACCAAGCGAACAGACACAACGCCAAAGCAGCCAGCGCGAGCGAATGCGAGCGGGCTATGCGGAGGCGATTGTGTGTGGTTCGCGGACTCTAGAACTACCACTAAACGTCGCTATGGCACGCGCCTCGGTCGCCACAAGGAAATGGAGCAAATGGGCTTCATTGTGATAACTTTGTTGCCCTTTGTGGAGTTTCCTTGTGGCGAAGCAAAACCAAAAATTTCCTTTCCATTTCTTTTTCCGCTTCGCGGTGGAGGGGTGGGGGGAGGAGACGCGAGAAAAATGCAAGGAAATTTTTTGGTTTTTGCACACGCGAGTCCGCGAGCGTGTCCGAGGCGCATTGGTTCGTTTCCCCACGCAATCGGGGCGTACGGTTCAATCCAGAGCCACTACGCGCTCCGCGCGTGCGATTAGTCGGAGTCAGGATTCAACTCAAAATACATTCGAACTTTGTTTAATACACACCGCATCCAATGAAAAGGCGTCCCGTTTTGGGACGCTTTTTCGTTGGGAGGACGGGATTTGAAGGCCGGAGGAGCTTGGCGCCGAGGCGGGGTCGCGGAACTTTTCAGCAGAAAAGTATCCGTGACCAAATCCCTCCCATCGGTTTGGCTTGATATACTCTACTGAATGAAGACGCAGTGCTGCATCGCGGGAGGCGGGCCGGCGGGCATCATGCTCGGGTTCCTTCTCGCGCGCTCAGGCGTTGATGTGGTCGTGCTCGAGAAGTGGCCGGACTTCTTCCGCGATTTTCGCGGCGACACCATCCACCCCTCGACGATGCGGCTTCTCAGAGAGCTCGGACTGCTCGATGAATTTCTCAAGCTTCCGCACAATGAGACCAAGCAGGTAGCGCTCCACTTCGGTGAAGAGTCGGTCGTAGTGGCCGACTTCACCCATCTCAATGTTCCGTGTCCGTTCCTCGGATTTATCCCGCAGTGGGATTTTTTGAATTTCCTCGCATCGAAGGCGAAACAGTATCCGAGTTTTCACTTATTGATGGAAACCGAAGCGATCGGCCTTATCGAAGAGGGAGGTCGTGTGGTGGGTGTACGTGCCAAAGAAAAGGATGGAGAAATTGAGATACGTGCTGATCTCGTGATCGGAGCTGACGGGCGGCATTCCACGATACGCGAGCAGTCGAAGATTCCTGTCTTCGACTCCGGGGCTCCCATCGATGTGCTGTGGTTTAGCGTTCCACGCGTGGACGACGGCACCGGGCAGTCGCTCGGATACATCGATAAGGGTCGGATGATGGTGCTACTCGACCGCGATTCGTACTGGCAGTGCGCACACATCATTCATAAAGGCGACCTCGAGAAGATCAAGGTGCGCGGACTCGAGGCATTCCGTAATGATATTGCAGAAGTAGTCCCGTTGCTCAAAAGTGCCGTCGTAGAGATCAAGAGCTGGGATCAGGTGAAGCTGCTCTCGGTCGCGGTGGACCATCTCGAGACGTGGCACAGGCCCGGGCTCTTGTGCATCGGGGATAGCGCCCACGCGATGTCACCGATCGGAGGTGTGGGCATCAACCTTGCGGTGCAAGACGCGGTCGCCGCAGCGAATGTTCTGATCCCCGCATTTGGTCGCGGCGTGACCGAGAAGGATCTTGCGGCCATTCAGCTTCGTCGCGAGCCGCCGGCGCGATATATCCAACGATTTCAGGTATTTGCACACACGCATATCATCGAGCCCATCCTGCAAAATCCGTCGCGGCGCTCGGTCCCACTGGCACTAAAATTTTTCAACTGGCTGCCGGTGCTGCGCCGCATCCCGGCATATGTCATCGGCATAGGCTGGCGCTCGGAACATATCCGCACCGATATAAAGTGAGCATCTTTCTCTTATCCACATGCATAAATGTGGCATGTTGCGGTGTGTCATACTAAGGAGTACTTAACAGCCAATGTTCATTCCTATGACATTTGGAGCAGCACACTAAAGAACAGGCCCCGCAAGGGGCTTTTTCTTGGTAGCATACGGCCATGCAGGTCACGGCATCGAGCAAGCATAAACACGGCGGGTGTGCCGCATGTGGAGATTCTCCCGTCGTACACAGCGTCGCGTTCGCAACGAGCACTCTCGAAGCGTATTTGATAGACCGACTGAATCAGTTCCGGCCGCACCGAAAAGTGCGGCGATCACTGCGAGCCCTCAAGCGCGAGGAACTATTCGAATCACTGTTGATCCGATTTGCACGGCTGCTCCGGATCGCCAAAAGTTCTCATGATCCCGAGCGTGCGTATACATACCGCTCACAAGTGATATGGGAGGAAGCGCTTCGTCGCGGGATCCCGATGGAGCAGCAGATGATGTTCGGCGCTGCGACCGAGCTCTATCGTGCGCAGATGGGCGGACGCTGGCATTACTTTGTGAGTCTCCCGATTCCCGCAGAAAAACAGCACCACATGTTCACCGGCATCGACGATAAGCAGCG
>CAIRSC010000075.1 GCA_903881205.1 uncultured bacterium
GTACACCTGCGTCGTACACGACGTGGTCTGGTAGTACATCACGTTGTTGGAGCAGGAGAAGGTGGGGGAGCAGATACCGCCTGAAGTGCCGGTGACTGTCGTAGGGCTCGTTGTGTTCGTCGGAGTAGTGGCGGCAGGTGTGCTTACGGTCGGCACCGGCGCGCCGGGGAATGATGGACCTGGTGCACCAAGACTCATTAATGGACTGTTGTAGGGCTGGTTCGGAGGTGGTGCATACTCGGGGAAGTCATAGTAGGTAGAAGGCAGCGACTGATCTGTCTGTACCACTCCGCCACCGCTGCACCCTCCTTTAACGGGTACGAAGTGGTACGCGTCTTTGCACCCCATATAAAACGTCAGTCCGAATTGTCCCGCGGAATTATGCAAAGCGGTATAGCTCGAACAAATATTCGTGTTCGGCTTAACATTTACGTCGATCGCTACTCCGCGAGGATGTTCGCACAGTGCTCCCTTTTTACAGGCGATAACTCCGCGTGCTACGTATGCATTTTGCTTTTCAACGGTACGCGCTCCTTCACGGATACATACATTAATACCAGCATCCTTACTCGCCTTTAGAAATTTTGCGGCGCAAACTGAAAATTTGCCGTCGAGTCCCTGGATTGTTCCATCGGGACCTTTGCCTCCATAATTGTCTCCGTCCGGCGGACAGAGAATACTGCGCAAATATATTTTTGATTGACCCTCATCTTGTCCAACATACTTATTGGTTGGGTCATAGCACGTTCCAATAGCCGCCCCGGTAATATTGGCTGCTTTCATTATCGGCACTTCTTCGGCGGTAGCAGGATGTGATCCAGGCGGACAACCTGTCTGCGCGAACGTTGACTGCGCAGAAAAAAGGCTCACGAAGGCGAGCAGGAGAGTGATGCGAGCTTTCGCGTTCATCTCAAGAGTATACAAGACAGATCGAGTTTTTTTGCCCAGCATGTGGACGCACACTTCATAAACGGTTTATTTTGTCCGTGCGGATTGCGCGGCGCATGCCGCGTCGGCCCACAGTCCTTTTTTCTGTGTACGCGCCGCCACTTCAGCCGCTTTGAATTCAGCCTGGTATTTGTAAGGAATGTTGTAGGTATATTCGTGCCCGTATCCCTCGGCAATAAGATATTTATTTACTAACAGTCCTTCTTGTTTGGAATTCAATGGCGCGTATACGTACGCGAGGAGGCGTCCGTACTTGTCGTACATACCTTGAGACGGATCAGTTTCTATACGCACCGACTGCCCTTGGAGAATTTGCTTTGTCTCATTCGACGCTTCTTTACCGAAACATTGCACAGTCTTGCGCGGATCAACCGTTTCCGGTGTGTCGACGCCGATAAGTCGTATTGTGACGTCCGTTCCGCCGATCGACACTTTAATCGTGTCGCCGTCGACGACCTTAGTGACCGGATACCATTGCGATGAGTCGAGTTCAGATGCCGTGGATGTTGCGGGGGAGAGGGCCGCGGTATTTCTCAGCGGACTCGCCGGGTGATTTGCTGCATATGCAGCTACCAGTATAAAAAGAATCGCACTGAGAATCCGACGCATCTGCGATTTGCTCATATATATAGTATGCCTCAAAAAGAGAACGCCCCGGCTAGCGGAGCGTCTTTTGTGCGAGATGAGAAAGTGTGTGTTCATTCACAAAGTACACAATGCTCTCACCTGCGAACCGGAAATGTATGCACCATTCTTGATAGTCTCGCGAGATCCAGAGGTCCTTATCGACCAGGATTGACGCTGGGCAGGTGAATTCATCCATGATCGCGAGTGATGCGTCGTACGCAGCGATGGGCAGGGCGGCGGCTTCTCTCAGTTTGCGCTCGGTCCACTCGGCGACCGTACGCTTGAGATGATCAGGGTCGGGCATGGCACTGTTCCTCCTGCGAGAACGATAGCGGAAAATCGGTCCAGAAACCAGTTATCCACATCATTTTCTAGTAGGTGAACCATAGTTCACTATATACTTCAGCTATGAGTTTGGAGGCATACAAGAAATATAAGAACGGCATTGTGGCCTTTTACGAGCGCCACAAGCGGATGCCCGGGTACAAGGAGATCA
>CAIRSC010000076.1 GCA_903881205.1 uncultured bacterium
TCATTACGTCGAGGATGTCTTTCAACGGCCGTGCTTGCGCAGATTCCATGCATTGATACTACTCCGCGTGATCAAATTGGCCAAATACTATTTAGTGTCCGTTACTTTCTTCTTCGCAAATCCGCGTTTTTTCTTTTCCTCTTTCAGGATCTCAAGCGCGCGTTCAAACGTGACCTTATAGACATCATCGGTTTTCAGTGACCGGAAGTCGGCCTTGGGCTTCGTATTATGGGCGATATACGGGCCGAACCGGCCGACGTTGGCGACGATGTTCTCTCCCGTCTCCGGGTGAGTCCCCAGTAGGCGAGGAAGTGATAAGTAGACGAGCGCCTGCTCGAGCGAGAGGGTCGCCGGGTCGACTTCCTTCGGAATGCTTGAGCGGCGCGGCTTCGTTTTGCTGCCTTTCTTTACCTCACCCACCTGCACATACGGACCAAAGCGGCCGGTGAGGACAAAGATATCCTCGCCTGTCTCCGGATACTTCCCGATGGCCGTCGGAGGTGCGATCTCGAGCCCATCTTCGGTACGCGCGCCGAGGCACTCGGGGAATTTCTTGCAGCTCATAAATCGGCCGCCGCGCGAAAGTTTGTACTCCATATCCGATCCGCAGAGCGGGCACTTGAACTCTTCCGGAGCATCGCCCATGCCCGTGATCTTGGGAATCTTCGCCTTTGATTTGACTGCTTTGGCGAACGGGCCGTAAAAGTCCTTAAGCGTCTTTTCGTATTTGCGCTTTCCTTCGGCGATCTCGTCGAGCTCGTCTTCCATTTCAGCAGTAAAGGTGTCCGAAATATATTCTCCGAAATTTTCTTCTATGAATGAGGACACGACGTCGCCGGTCGCGGTCGGCAGCAGCGTGCGGCCCTGCTTTTCCACATAGCCGCGGGTCTCGAGCGTACGCAAAATGCTCGCATAGGTCGACGGACGTCCGATGCCGCGTTTCTCGAGTTCCTTCACGAGCCCGGCTTCGGAATATCGGCTCGGCGGCTGCGTCTCCTTGCCCTCCATGTTTGCCTTCACCAGGTCGAGTGCGTCGCCGGACTTTACCTTGGGGAGTTCCACATCTTCGCCGCGGGCGTCCGGATCGGCGGCGAGCCACCCGTCGAATATAACGCGCGAACCGTTGGCAGAAAAATCAGGAATGCTTGTACCGCTGACATTGGCGATCACTTTGGTACGCAATACACGTGCCTCAGTCATTTGACTCGCCAGTGCGCGGGCACGAATGAGTGCGTAGAGTTTCTTCTGATCGTCGTTGGCGCCCAGCGATGCCTTGGCCGGATTGGTCGGGCGCACGGCTTCATGTGCCTCCTGAGCGCTCTTGGATTTCGTCTTGTAGACGCGGGCTTCTGCATAGTTGGCACCAAATTCTTTTGTCGCCACGGCGAGCAATGCCTTCTGTGCATCAGCGCCGAGATTCATTGAGTCGGTACGCATATAGGTGATATGGCCCGCCTCGTACAATTTTTGCGCGACGCCCATTGTGCGCGATGGAGAGAACCCAAGTCGTGTCGAGGCGACCTGTTGGAGCGTCGAGGTGGTGAACGGGCCGCGCGGACTGCGGATCGCCTCGGACTCATCGACCGATATGACCTTCCAGTCCGTGGTCTCGGCAGCCTTCAGAATTCGAGCTGCTTCTTCCTCGGTCTTGGGCTCCTCACTGCAGATCACCGTGAACTGCTCTTTCTTGGCCGTCGCCACATCGGCACTGACGACCCAGAATTTTTCCGGGACGAACGCGCGGATCTCGCGTTCGCGTTCCATGATAATACGCAGTGCGGGGGATTGGACGCGTCCCGCCGAGAGTCCGTAGCGCACTTTCTTCCACACCAAGCCCGAAAGATCGTATCCGAAAAGCCGGTCCAGTACGCGGCGCGCCTCTTGTGCGCGCACGAGATGATCGTCGATCTTTCTCGGGTTTGCCAGGGCTTCCTGCACGGCGGCCTGCGTGATCTCATGAAATACGATACGCTTGGGTTTTTTGAGTCCGATCGCCTGAGCGAGGTGCCACGCGATGGCCTCACCTTCGCGGTCGGGGTCGGTCGCGAGAATGGTCTCCGTAGCTTTTTCTGAGAGCTCGTGCAATTCACTGATCACATGCTGCTTGGCGGGCACGATTTGGTATGTCGGCTTGAAGCCGTTCTCGATGTCCACGGCGTCCTTGTTGCTCTTGGGAAGATCGCGGATGTGGCCCACCGATGCGCGCACGGTAAAACCGTCACCGAGATATTTTTCGATGGTCTTGGCCTTTGAAGGTGATTCGACGATGACAAGCTTCATATAGATGTGCTCAGAAACGCATTGATACTCCAATACACTAGCACATGTCAAATCAGAGAATAAAAAAATCGTCCGGCAACACGCTGTTGCCGGACGATGTGCTTTTGCTATGCGTGCCCCGATACGACGGATATAAGAGCATGGCATGTTTGTGACAGCATTTCGCATACGCGATCTGCGCTCCGCATGTGTTCGATCCTTTGAGTGATCGCACGACCGACAGTTCGTATTGACAGCCGCCTTCAGTTTTTTCATGGGCAGCTTTTCGAACGGGCACGATGACGACTTCGGCCTTCTCAGTCGCGAGAACGGGTCGAGCGGCCTTCACCTGTTTCTCGA
>CAIRSC010000077.1 GCA_903881205.1 uncultured bacterium
CCAAGTGAGTGAGCGAAATGAAAATGAATTTTCATTTCCGAGCGAAGGCAGGTTATATAAATATTTCATATTTCTATAATGTAATTTCCTTGCGAGAAGTTTTCGGATCAATTTCAAAATCCTCCCGCAGCGACACCCACATACGCTCCGGTGTCGCTTTGTAAATGCGTTTCGGACTTCCACCTATAAATTCATTAGTACTTGGGACAGGTTTCCCCTTACTGCTGTACACATACGTAGCGGCAGCATCGATCTCGGACTCTTCTGATAGTTCAATTGCTCGTGCCTTCACATAGATCCCGCTTGCCTTCAGTAGCTCATCCTGAGCATCGAACAGAGAAATGAATATGGAGGGATTCACACGAATATTCTTAGAGTGTTCGGTGTCGGAGAACGACGTCCAATAACAGTTATAGTTGTCGTCCCACGCCGCCGTAACGGGAGTACTGCGCGGCTGACCATCGTCAGCAACGGTAGCAAGCGTTGCGATCGGTGAACGCTTGAGTATTTCTTGTGCTCTCTGGGATCGGTCCATACATTAAAATTGATTGATGAAGCGCAGATCGGCAGAGTGCATGAGACGTACATCGTCGATGCCCCAGCGAAGCATCGCAAGACGATCGAGTCCCATACCGAATGCAAATCCGCGGTATTTCTCCGCATCGATCCCCGCATTACGCAAGACATTGGGATGCACCATGCCGGCACCCATCATCTCGATCCACTTGTCGCGCAGCTTCAGCGGCACATTGTCGCCTACCAGACGCATATCCACTTCGACCGACGGCTCCGTGAACGGGAAAAAGCTCGGGCGGAAACGGATCTCGACCGAAGCTCCCTTGAAGAGATCTTTGAAGAATCGCGCGAGCGTACCTTTGAGGTGCGCCATGGTGATATCTTCTCCGACCGCGAGCCCTTCGATCTGGAAGAACTGCGCCTCGTGCGTCATATCGGTCGCCTCATTGCGGAATGCTCTGCCCGGCACAATGATCCGATACGGCGGCATCACGCCTTTTTTCATCTGGGCCTCCATGTATCGCACCTGCACGGGAGATGTGTGCGTGCGAAGCACCGAGCCGGCAGCATCCTTGATAAAGAAGGTATCCTGCATATCACGCGCGGGATGATCCTTGGGTACATTGAGCGCGTCGAAGTTGTACCACTCGGTCTCGAGCAGCGGACCCTCGGCAAACGCAAATCCCATATCGAAAAAGATGCGATTGGCCTCGCGGATGAGCGACGATATTGGATGCATGTGCCCTTCGTTCATTGGCAACAGTATAGCCTTTGAGTCCCAGCGGAGGAAGCGAGCGGGTATCCCTCCGGAGAGCCTCGCGGAGGCCGACGGGCCGAGCGGAAAGAATTTTCAGCAGAAAATTACTGTGCTCTCCGGAGGGATACCCCGAGCGCAATTTTCATGGTATAATATTACCTCACCACATTATGGGAATCGGCGCAATAATTACCTTCACACTCCTCTTTATCTCGATCTACTTCGAGGTCTTTTTGCTTATGGCCTTTTTGCAGCATCGTTTTTCGCGCATACCCGCGCACAAACAGGCAGCGCCACACCCCCTGCCGCACGTCGCCATTATCGTCCCCTGCTACAACGAATCAGAAACAGTGCGAGGCACCGTGAATTCGCTTCTGGCGCTCAACTATCCGAAAGAGTTGTTGGAGCTATTGATCGTTGATGACGGTTCGACCGACAATACACTTGAGATCGTACAGGAGTTCAAGACCGATTCTCGCGTCCGTATCTTTACGAAGCCCAATGGCGGCAAGCACACTGCGATGAATCTCGGGCTACAGAATACGAGCGCCGAATTTATTGGCTGCCTCGACGCGGATTCGAGCGTAGCGTCTGATGCATTACTCAAGGTGATCCCCGTCTTCAACAATGCGCGTGTCGCTGCGGTCACCCCGTGCATTCTCGTGCGCGAACCCGACACGATGCTGCAGCACATGCAAAATGTGGAGTATCGTCTGAGCATATTCAACCGCTTTATCCTTGCGGCGATTGGATCAGCATTCATCACCCCCGGACCCTTCTCATTTTTCCGCGCTGCTGTCGTACGAAAGCTCGGCGGCTGGCGGTATGCGCACTCGACCGAGGACATGGAAATGGCGCTTCGCATGCAAAAAGACGGCTGGCTGATCGCCAACGCGCCCAATGCGATCGTGCATACATCGACGCCTCGCACACTACGCGCACTCTTCAAACAGCGCGTGCGTTGGACATACGGCTGGCTGCGCAATGCGATCGACTACCGCGGCATGTTTGGTAATGGAACATACGGCAATCTCAGTATCATCGTGCTCCCCTCCGCAATCTTCTCCATCTTCGCCGGCATATACTTCTTCGCGCGCATCATGTATGGCGCCGTGAGGGCGAGTATCTCTCTGGTGCGCCGCATCGAGTACGGCGGCATCCATATGCCGTCGTCCTTCGATCTTTTCTACGTGAACACGAGCGCGGTACTCTTCGTGGTGTATGTAAGTATTGCGTTGATCTTGCTTCTGATTTCGCTCGGATCGCTGATCGGCACCGGTTCAAAGAAGCCGCCGCTCTCTACGCCGCTCTTCCTGCTCCTGTATAGCTTTCTCACGCCGCTCTGGCTCGGTGCGGCGGTAGTGCGCGCAATATTCAAAACTGGTGTAAGCTGGCGATAATTATGGAACCAGTAGTCAACACGCGCACTGCCCGTTGGGGCAGCTATATAGTGGCATTTCTCATCACAGCCATCATCTTTGCGACGGCGGTGTATGCCTCAAATTATTTCAATAACAAACGCATCGCCGACGTGCAGGCCACGCAGGATAATATATCGATCGACATCCTGTCGCTCGAGACGCAATTCGATCTGCTCGCGGAGCACTCATGCGAAGACATCAGTGAGAACTCGGTACTCTCGACCGAGATCCAGCCGCTTGCCAGCCGTCTCTCGTACCTCGAGACGCAGCAGGGAGTGAATCAGGATGAGCTCACCCGCCTGAAGCGGTATTACACCTTGCTCCAGATCAAGGACCTCCTGCTCATGCAGCAGGTGGCCAACAAGTGCAATCTGAAACCGGTCAATATCCTCTACTTCTACTCCAACAAGGGCGACTGCACCGATTGCGAGAAGCAGGGCTATGCACTGACCGGACTCTCGGAAAAATATCCGACGCTGCGCGTGTATTCATTCGACTATAATATCGGCCTTGCTGCGCTCCAGACACTCGTGGACATCCACGACGTGAAGAATCAGCTGCCAGCCCTCGTGATCAACAATAAGGTGTATTACGGGCTGCACACTATGGACGACATCGAGAAGATCGCCCCGGCACTGCTCAAACTCGCGACCAGCACCGCCACATCTACAAAAGTTCGCTAGAAAACAATATTCGTATATAATCGTTCAGTTCGTGAGATGCCGCTTTAGCTCAGTTGGTAGAGCAACTCTTTTGTAAAGAGAAGGTCCCCAGTTCAAGTCTGGGAAGCGGCTCCGAAGTTATTCAGTGCCAGGAGAAGTAGTGTCGCGCGAATCACGCATTGCGTGATCGTTCATCTGGCGAAGGAATTCCGATCGTGATTCGCGTCGTTCGAAGCGATGCTTATGCGATACGAAATCGGCGAGGCGATGCGCCTGTCGTTCAAGTGTGCGTGCAAGCATCGCGGTCCCCAGTGCTATTTCGTGGACCAAGAGGCGCGTCATATACACTACCGCCGGCGGAACGCGTTGTGCTTCGGCACGCGCAAGATCGAGCAAGGCCTTCACGCGCAATGCGGCAACATCGGCTTGTGTACGAACTCTCGCCGGGACCATTGCACGATCGTGCCGCACTTCCCAGTATTTGATACCGAAAAGCGCTGCGATGCCGATAATTGAGCCGAAGAAAAATACTGCGGCGAATACCATACGAGATTATTTGACCGAAAGGCGCTCGAAGCGGGTGATCTCGATCTTTTCTCCGAATTTCTGTACCCCGGTCGAAATGAGTTCGCCTACGGTCACATCACCATTCTTCACGAATGGCTGCTCCATGAGGACCTTGTCGGCGAGGAAGCTGTCGAGCTTGCCCTGTATCGCCTTCTCGCGCATTGCATCAGGCACATTGGCGGCTTCTTTAGTGAATACTTCTTTGGCAGCGCGTAGATCGCTTTCCTGCACCTCTTCACGTGATTTGAATTGCGGTGCCATTGCAGCCACATGCATCGCGATGTCGCGTGCCAGTTTTACGAATTCCTCGTTCTTGGCAACGAAATCGGTCTCACACGAGAGGACCACCGCGCCTACGACAGCACCTCCGGCGTGTGTGTACGCCGCAGCAACGCCCGCACCGAGTTCACGGTCGGACTTTTTGTTGGCGATCATGGCCGATGATTTGCGCAGCAATACCTTTGCCTTTTCGATGTCGCCTCCCGCTTCTTCGAGTGCCTTCTTGCACTGCATGATCGAGACCGAAGTCTCGTCACGAAGGGCCTTGATCATGTCGGTGGTGATTTCCATAGTGAAAAACTAGATTGGTAGAGTGATACTCGCGCAGATGCGCTGAGTATCGATTATAGCATTACGCCTGTGCGGGAGCCTTCGGTGCGTCGATCTTCGCCTTCTTGCCATCCTGATACGCATCGGCGATCGCTTCAGCGACGAGGCGGATGGAGCGCACGGATGTGTCGTTGGCAGGAATCGGATATTGCACAAGATTGAAATCGCAATCCGATGACGAAAGACCGATGACCGGAATCTTGAGCTGGTTGGCTTCGAGCACCGCGGTGTTCTCATGACGAGAGTCAATGACGAACAATGCTGCAGGAAGTTCAGTCATAGTGACGAGACCGCCGAAGCGAGCGAGCAACTCTTCAATCTGACGATCGATGAGGAGGCGCTCCTTTTTGGTGTACTTCTCGAGCTCACCAGATTCACGCTCCTTCATGCGCTTGTCGAGCAGATCGAGTCGCTTGCGGATATTCTTGAAATTGGTGAGTGTGCCGCCGATCCAGCGTCCTGCGACGTACGGAGCTCCAGCGCGCTCTGCCTCTTCTTTGACCGTGGTGATAGCCTCGTGCTTGCCGCCGACGAAGAGGACCTGCTTGCCGGAAGCGGCAACGGCCGTGACGAATGCTTTGGCGGTCTCAAGGCTCTTTTCGGTGAGCTCAAGGTCGAAAATGTCGGTGCGGTCTTTGGTACCAAAAAGGAATGGTGAGGCTGTTGGGTGACGGCGTGCACGCGGAAAACCGAAGTGCGAGCCGGCCTCGAACAATGTTGAGATATCTGTTTGTGACATGTTGTATATGCTAAGTCCGACCCAAACTATTTCAGCTGGGCGGAAGAGCTCGATGATACTACCAAACTTACTCCTCCTCCGCAACCGCCTCGCTCCCCCCACCCGCCTGAGCGAGCGCCTCGAGGATCGGACCAAGACGACCCGCCATGATGGCCGGCACATTGGACCATGACTCCTTGATGCGATGGTCGGTCACGCGGTCCTGGGGAAAATTGTAGGTACGGATCTTCTCCGATCGATCTCCGGTGCCCAATTGAGCCTTTCGGTCGCTTGCACGCTCGCGATCGGCGTCTTCGTCCATCTTCTGTTGCAAACGACTGGTCAAGAGCAGCATTGCTTGCTCGCGATTGGCGAGCTGACTCCGTTCTGACGTCGATCGGACATCGAGACCCGTCGGCTTGTGAATGAGACGTACCGCTGTCTCCACTTTGTTGACGTTCTGTCCGCCCGCGCCGCCGGATCGGGAGAATTCGATCTCAATATCCCCCGGATTGATGACGAGCTTGGTGCGTTTGTAGATGGGGAGGATGGCGACCGATGCGGTCGACGTGTGCGTGCGGCCCGCCTTTTCCGTCGCCGGCACGCGCTGTACACGGTGCACCCCGGTCTCGTACTGAAGTTCGCGATAGCAGTCGGTCCCCTTAATCTCGAACTGCGCTTCTTTGAGCCCGCCGAGAGCGCCGCGAGACTGATCAAGTGAGCGAGTCTTCCAACCTTTTGCTTCGGCGTATTTTACATACATACTCGCCAGCTCTTCGGCAAATAACGTCGCCTCATCACCGCCGACGCCGGCGCGTACTTCGAGCACGATCTCGTTGGGCCATTCGCGCTCGCCCACTTTGCCGACGATATTCTCAATCTGCTCGGTGAGTGCATCCTTTTGCGCGGCAATGTCGCTGAGCTCCTTTTCGGCGAGCTCTTTCATCGTCGGATCGACTTCCATAAGCTCTTCCGCGTCCTTCTCAGACTGCGTGAGCCGCTTCCATTCCACTACCAAATAGGCGACACGAGCATCGTCTGCGTATTCTTCCGGATTGATGTGTTTTGCTTCAGTCATAGATACAGTATAGACGAGCCCCGCACATGCGGGGCTCGTCTATTGAACAGCGTCGTTATTTCGTCTTTTTGGAAGCGGCGAGACGGTTGCGGAACTTCTCAACACGGCCGGCGGTGTCGATGGTCTTCGACTGGCCCGTGTAGAACGGGTGCGAAGCACTGGAGATTTCAACCTGGAAGAGCGGATATTCCTTACCGTCCTCCCATTTGCCGGTCTTGGTCGTATCAATAGTAGAGCCGATCAGAAAGCGCTGAGATGAGGTCACATCTTCGAAAATGACCATGCGGTATTCTTCTGGGTGGATATCCTTTTTCATGTCGCGATACTATACAGGAAATGCCGGAAAAATTCAAATCCCCCAGGCTTGGGCTCTTATGAGGCGCTGCCGTTGAGGATATCAATCTCCGCCTGGATCGCGTCGCGATGATCCATTACATTGTCGCCATAAGGCGCATTTGCGGGCTTACTCCAGTTGCCTCCGGCGAAGTATTTGAGCGCAGCGGTGCGTTCTGCCGTGCGGCTGCCGCCGGCAGCACCGTTGTCTTTCATGAGGAGCGCGGTGGCGAAGATAGCAGTACGCGCATTCCACGGATCGGGGAATGACTCCCCCGTTGCCGACGCGAGACGATTCTGATAGAGCGCCCACGTCGACGGAATGAATTGCGCCGGTCCCATCGCTCCGCCGTAGCCGACTCCCTGTGGACATGACACCGCGGTCGTCGACCAATCGCGCCCGAAGTGATCGGTGATGGTCTGGAACGGCACGGTGTCGCGCGGCGCTTTCATGACCGTCGCGAACGATTTGCCCGTGTTCTTGCCGATACCGGCGCCGGTGGACAGGTCTTTCACATAACAGGAGCCGGTATTCACACCGAGACTCGATTCCTGCGTGAGGATCGCGAGAATGAGCGCGGGGGTGACGCCGGTCGCGGCGCTCGCCTCCTTGGCATATCCGTACGCAGTGCCGAACGGGATCGCGCCCGTATCGCGCAGTCCGAAGAGCGCTTCGCGGATAGCGCTCGCCTGCTTCTGCTTGTCGGCGATCAGCTGCTGGTATGTCTTTTCCTGCCCCTTGGTGGTCGTGAGGATCGACACTTTCTGCTTCTCATCGTCGAGCACCTGCTGTTTGGCGATCACCTGCGCTTGGCGCGCCTGGGCTGTTTCCCCTTGTTTCTCTTCGAGCGCTTGCTTCACGCCGGTGAGCTGATCGTGGAGCGTCTGGAGCCGCGTGAATGCGTCGCCGAGCGCCTTTTGGATCGTCTCGAAGTTATCTACTTCTTTGAAAATGGAGGATATGGAATCCGATGAGAGCGCGAGTGTGACCATCGGCGTGTCATCGATCGCGCGCGTCTCGCGCAGTATCTCTGCGAGCGACTCCTGCCCGTCGCTTATCTTGTGCTGGACCTGATTGATCGACTGTTGCTTGTCGGTGATGTCGTGAGAGAGTTGCGTGAGCACCACATCGCTCTGCTTGATCTGCAGCTGCGCCTTTTTGATCTTGGTATCGAGTATCGAAATGTCACGCTCAAGCGTTGTGCGCTGCGCCTGCAGTGTCGAGAGCGTGCCCTGATTGTTGGCGATATCTTTCTCGATCTGATCGAGCTGCGCTTGGAGTGCCGCGCGTTGGTCGGTATTCACGTCAGCGTGCACGATCGTTGCAAAACACAAGGAAAGCGCCATTGTCGCAAAAAGAAAGGTGAGCATCCCCACCTGTGATCTGGCACTCATATCCATGTATTATATCTGACGATTGGGCCATTCATTCATTTCTCATCGGCACAGCGTTCATGAATATACAAAAGGACCGCTTTCGCGGTCCTTGAGAATTGTCTTGATGGAAACTACTCTGCTTTTGCCTCGCCTTCGGCAGGAGCGACTGCTTCACCTTCTGCAGGTGCTGCTGCTTCGCCTTCAGCTGCAGGAGCAACCTCTTGAGCCTTCTCTTCGACGAATGAAGTGACTGATGCGACGATCTCGTCGGCACCGGTGATGAGTTCTGCACTCTTCGGAAGTTCGATCTGACCTGCAGTGATATGATCGCCTACATTAGAGAGTTTGGTCATGTCGATCGTGAGATGCTGTGGGAGCTCTGCCGGCGCGACTTCGATTTCGACTTCGTGCAATGCCTTGACCACGACGTGACCGAGCTTTTCTGCAGGAGGAAGACCGGCGAATTCGAGCGGAATGTTGATGCGGATCTTTTTGCCCTTTTCAAGAATGTAAAAGTCTGCGTGCAGAATCGCGCTCGTGACCGGGTGGAACTGCACATCGTGAATAAGCGAATCCTTGTCCTCGCCGGCTCCCTTGAGCGTGATAATGGTCGTCTCACCCGCCTGTTTCCAGATGGATTCGAGCTTGCGGGTATTGATGATTATAGAGGCAGCGGCTTCCTTCGGACCGTAGAGGACCGCAGGAGAAAGGCCCTGGGCGCGGAGTGCCTCAGTGGTTTCAGTAGTACGTGGCTGAACATCGAGCGTAAGCATGGCGCGTAGTATACGGATTTACGAGCCTTTTGCAACACCGCGGGGCTATTTTCCGGCAAAGAGGCGAAGTTTCTCCTCTATAAACGCTTGCATACGCTTCCCTGCTGGGGCAAGGAATTTGTACGGCGCAACCTCATCTCCTGCAATACCTTCACGAAGACCGTCGCGGTAGGTGACGCGCAGCTCGGTATTAATATGGACAATCGCGACACCTGCAGCGATCGCGGCAGTAATATCGACCTCACTATTGCCCGATGCACCATGGAGCACGAGTGGTGTTTTGGTGGTCGTCGAGATCTCCTGTACCCGTTCGATATTGAGCGGTGGGTCCTGTGAAATGCCAAGCATGCCGTGCACATTGCCCACTGCAGGCGCGAAACAGTCGACACCGGTCGAATCGATGAAGCGTTTCGCATCGGCGACACTGGTCATCATCTCGGGCGTGAGCGCAGCACCGGGCGGAAGCTCGGTGAGCACCTTCGAGGACTGTCCTATATAGCCGAGTTCTGCCTCGACGATCACGTCGCGACCCGAAGCGCGAGCCGCTTCGACAACGCTCGTGGTCACGACGATATTCTCCTCGATGCCGGATTTCGCGCCATCATAAATGACCGAGTCGACACCTGCCGCGATAGCGGCCTGCACCTTTTCAAGACTATAGGTGTGATCGGCGTTGAGGAACATATCGATGCCGTCAGCGCGGTAGAGATCGATAAGTGCACGAGCATGAGCGAGCGGGAAATAATCGCGCTCACCTTCGGAGAGACCGATAATGACCGGGAGCGACACCGCTTTGGCGGCCAGCGCGATTGCGCGAAGCTGGTTGGAATCCGAGATATTAAAGTGTCCGATTGCGCGCTTGCCGACCAGCGCCTCCTGTACGGCTTCCCGAAGTGTTTTCATACAAGAGATTCTATCACGAGTGCCCTGGGGCGGCGTGTTACACTTTTCTCATATGGCATTTGATGTACTGACGATTGGCGACACGGTGATCGACGCATTTATTCGGCTCAAGGACGCACGGGTCACCTGCGATATCAACGATGAAAATTGCATGCTCAGTATGCGTTTCGGCGACAAGATCCCGTTCGAGTTCGACGTAATCGTGCCGGGCGTTGGTAATTCATCCAATGCCGCGGTCGCCTGCGCGCGCCTCGGACTCTCGAGCACCGTACGTGTGTCGGTTGGCCGCGACGAAAACGGCAAGAAATGCATCGCGTCGTTCGAGGGCAACGGCGTCGATACCTCGCTGGTGCTCGAAGAAGAGAACAAGAAGACCAACTACCACTATGTATTGTGGTACGAGAGTGAACGCACCATCCTCATCAAGCACGAGCATTTCACCTATTCGATGCCGAAGCTCAGCGAACCTCCGAAGTGGATCTATCTCTCGTCGCTCGGCGAAGGTACGTTGCCGTATCACCAGGAGATCATCGAATACTGCAAAGCCAATCCCTCAGCGAAACTCGTGTTCCAACCCGGCACCTTTCAGATCCAGCTCGGGGTCGAGCCCATCAAAGAGCTCTACGCACTTGCTGAGATTGTCTTCTGCAACAAAGAAGAAGCACAACGTATCCTCGGAATTCACGAAGAAGACATTAGGAAACTGCTCGAGGGTATGCGCGGGCTCGGTGTGAAGGTCGCGGTGATCACCGACGGCCGCAACGGTTCGTATGTGATGAATGATGATGGTGCGTGGCACGCACCAATGTATCCTGATCCCAAGCCTCCGCTCGAGCGTACCGGCGCCGGCGACGCGACCGCGTCGACCACGATGGCGTATTTGGAAAAGGGATTACCGCTCTCGGAAGCAATCCTGCGCGGACATATCAACAGCGCATCCGTCGTACAAGAAATCGGGGCGCAAAAAGGCCTTCTTTCTGCCGAAGAGATCGAAGAATGGTACTCCCGCAGACCCGCAGATTTCAAGGCGGTGGCGCTCTAGCTCATCCCCTTTTGTAGCCGTACTTCGGCCAGATTTGCCTCTGTCCGCTCCACATAGGGAGCTATTTGTTTCGTACAAAACGTCGTAAAGCGCGGACGTGCCTGCCCGCCATGCTCTCGAGCGATCACGTACGATGCGGCGAACCGCCTAAACGAATCCACTGCGTCCGACGGCCTGTTGTGAGCGCCGCTGACGAACATACGCACATCATCCCCGACAGGTTCGTTCATGATCGCGGCCGCTTGGGCATCCGGCATCTTCTGCACCAGACGCACGAGATTGAACAATGCATCAAGGTACGATGCCATGTGATGCTGCCGGCCCCGTAATTGCGCAACATCTTTCGTTACCATATCGCGCTTCTTCAAGACCCCGCTCATGATAGCGACACTACCGCGGCTGTTCTTTTCTTCGCTGAATATCTTGGCTGTCACTTGGCCCGGACCGAAGGACATTTCGTTGTCACCGCCGGATGGGATGCGCTGTATGAATTCGTATCCGCCGGTCTTCAGAAGCGTATCGAACACTTTGAAGGTACTGCTGCCTTGAGACGGCATGATCTCCGATAGGTTGAAGGCGAGCAGCGTCTGCGCATCGATATATTTTTCAAATGATCGAAAGAGTGCGTCTTGGGCACCGCTGAGGCGGAATGTGCTATGAATCTTTCCCCAATCGATCTCGTCGCGGACTTGTTTGATGGATTCAACTAGTTCGAGGTAGTAATACGCCCCGCTCATGCTCATCGCGTTATCGGGGTTGTAACTCATTACGATATCGTCGATCGAACGCATAAGCGCGGCACGCTGGACTTCATCGACGCGGATCTTCCCCGCCTTCTCCTTCCACATCTGGGCGAGTCGGTAGCGAAAATCCACGGCCGTTGTAGCTCCCAGTCGATCCCTCGTTCCCAGATACGCGCTGATCGGATAACCGAATTGTCTGCCGGCGAGAGCACCCGTGTCGTATTCGCGTTTTTGCTCCGCAAGTTCCAAGAAGCGCACCGGCTTTTCCAACGATGCATCTGTATATGGAGCGGCATCGTCATCCCAATGATCCTTGTCCGACTCTTCCACCAATTTGATTGCGCCCACCATGCCGAGACCGAGAGCAGAAGCTCCTCCCAAGAGAAAGTTCCTCCGTGTTGGCTCTTCCTTTTTCGGGTGCCAGCGCTCTCCGGGACTCATCTTCATATTTTTTTTCTTTGCATAACCTTTTCTGCCGCAGCGACAATACTTTCGGCGTCCATTTTGTAGTGTTTGATAAGTTCGTCAGGAGTGCCTGATTGTCCGAACTCGTCATGCATGCCGATGAATTCGATCGGTACTGGGCATTCAGCGGCCAATACTTCAGCGATCGCACTGCCGAGTCCGCCGGCTATCTGATGCTCTTCGACAGTCACAACGGCACCGGCCGCGTGTGCCTCACGGACAATCGCTTCGCGATCGAGTGGTTTGATCGTATGAATATTTACGACACTTGCCTGTATCCCCTTTCCCTCAAGGATCTTCGCGGCGCTGAGCGCGTTGTACACCAGCGAACCGGTCGCAAAGATCGCCACAGCAGGTGCTTCGCTCTTCCACAATACGTTTGCCTTCCCAATTTCAAATGGGGTCTCACTCGTCGTCATCACGGCGGTCTTCTCGCGGCCAAATCGCAGATAGACGGGTCCGACGAATGCCGCGGCGGCGAGCGTCGCCTTGCGCGCTTCTTCTGCATCGCACGGATTGATGACGGTCATGTTCGGCTGCACGCGCATCAGTGCGATGTCTTCGAGCGCCTGGTGCGTCGCACCGTCGGGCCCGACGGAAACACCGGCGTGCATACCGCACACTTTCACGTTCGCCTGATTGAGCGAGATTGTCGTGCGAATTTGTTCATTATTACGCCCGGGATTAAAGGATGCGTACGATGTCATGAACGGCACTTTGCCGTATGCGGCAAATCCTGATGCGAGCGCGGCCAGATTCTGCTCAGCGACACCAACCTCCACGAATCGTTCCGGGAACTTTTTCTTGAATGCTTCGACACGCGTCGATTCGGTAAGGTCCGCCGAAAGCGCGACAACGTTCACATCACGCTCCCCCGCCTCGACGAGCCCCGTGCCAAATCCGTCGCGCGTCGCCGCGGTCTCGGGCTTCGTGAATATATTTTCCTTCAGTTTCATTTCAGACTTGAGCATATTATTGATGTTCTGATGCGATCTTACCCTGCAAAGTGCGCAGTTCATTGAGAAATACCCCCGCTTCTTCTTTGGTCGGCGGCTTACCGTGCCAGCGGTAATCGCCTTCTATCTCGCGAATGCCTTTGCCCGGAATCGTATGAGCCAGGATCAGTGTCGGCTTCTCGTAGATCGCCTTCGCCTCCTCGCACGCGGCAACGAACTGCGCGACGTTATGTCCGTCTATCTCGAGGACATGCCACCCAAATGATTCGTATTTCTCCCGGAGCGGCTCAAGCGGCATGATCGACTCGGTGTAGCCGTCGATCTGGATGTTGTTTCGATCGATGATGCCGGTAAGATTGCTCAGTTTATTCGCTCCCGCCCACAGCACCGCTTCCCAGATATTGCCGGCATCGTGTTCGCCGTCGGACATCGCACAGTAGATATGATTCTTTTCTCCATTCATGCGCGCGGCATACGCCATACCGGCAGCCTGCGAGAGCCCCGAGCCCAGCGGCCCTGATGTGGTCTCAAGGCCCGGCAAGCGCGTCCGCTCCGGATGCCCTTGCAATCGCGAACCAAATTTTCGCAAGGTGAGGCATTCTTCCACCGGGAAATATCCCGCGTGCGCCATCGCCGCATATCGCACCGGCACGATGTGGCCGTTGCTTAGTATTAAACGATCGCGCTGCGCCCAGTCCGGATTTTTTGGATCGTGATTGAGTACGCGAAAATAGAGTGCGGCAAATATATCGGCCATGCCGAGCGGGCCCGCGGTATGTCCCGAACCGGCAGCGACGAGCATCTCAATGATCGTCGCGCGGATTGCGGCAGCTTTTTGATCGAGCTCATTCACTTCTACATCGGTCAGCGGCGCCATCGATGTATTATATCGCGCTTTCAGCAGAGACCGGTACGCATCCACGCATTGCACGCTCAAGTATCTTTGCGTATGTGATCTCGGGCTTCGCACTTTGAGACAACGCGTGACCGACAACAAGCCGATTGGAACCGGCGCGCACCAATTCTTCGACAGTCGCCTCAGAAACTCCACCGTCGACGGCTACCATCATATCGGGGTGATTCGCATGCAGCTCTTCCACACGCGCGAGCACGCGATCTTCAAACGCCTGACCTTGTGAACCGATCACTGCAATAGACATGAGCTGAATAACGTCGCACTCACCAGCAAATTCATCGACCGATGAGATCGGTGTCTCAATCTTCAGGGCGAGCCCCACTTCGCGGGCGCCTGCTACGCGGAACGCGGCGAGCGCGGCATGCACCGCTTCAGGGGATGAGAATGCTTCGATATGCGCGATGATACGGTTGAATCCCGCGCGCGCAAAACGTTCCCCTATCGCATAAGGATCGCTGACCATGAGGTGCGCCTCCAGAGAAAGTGTCTCGGGCATTGTGTTCTGTGTTCGGATTGTATCGAGCTCGTGCATCTGTGAGACCTCGTTGAACGGCCACGTCAGAGCGGTTTCGAACTTCCCGTCATCGATATCGACATGTAGCCACGTGCTGTAATCGGCGATCTTCGGGGCCGACGCGAGGATCTGAGCAAGATCATGCGGAACAATGGTGGGGATTATCTCCGGATCGCACAGATATTTCATACACGGCTATGGTACCACGCACAAAGCGCGCGGACATCCGCGCGCTTGTAAGCCCCTAGACAGTAGAGGCGTTACGGCCCGACGACGTAGTTGCCGGTCGGAGCTGTCGTATTGAGGCCACTGG
>CAIRSC010000078.1 GCA_903881205.1 uncultured bacterium
GATATTCGCAAGAAAGTTTCTGGAAGCGGCCGACCGAAATCGGCCGCTTCCAAGTGGTGCAGAAAGATCTAGTTGTAGCCGTCACATCCACGGCCGGTGTTGGTGCCGCCGCGAAGCCTGCATTCCGCCGGCGTACGGGGGGCGCCAGTGACATAGCCGCCGCCGGGTGTGCCGGGACTCGATCTGGTCCCGGGGACCGTGGAATCCGACGTGTATCCGGAGAAAAGCGGTTTGCTCTCAAAGCGATTCATCACCGCATTGCCGAGCAGCAGCACGATAAGTGCGACTGCCAGCCACGGAACAACCTTGCCGACGGCACTTTCCTTGTGTCCGCCGCCGCCTGCTGCAGGTGTAGTCGCCATATCCTGTCCTCCTGATGTTGCGAGCGACAATTGCCGCTGATGTTCTGCGGCTTCCACCGCCGGGTTGGCATAACGCGTACCGTGATCGATACGCGTAACATGTTCTTCCACGTCGTGGATGAAACGGATCTTGACGGCAGGCTTGCCGTCGCGATCGACTCCTGTTGGTGCCGTTGCGGGCATAGCAAACCTCCAATCTCTATTATGTGTTGAAAGACCGCACTCACCAGATAGAATCCGGTGAACTTATATTTATTATATCACCCCTTAGCGCATTGTCAAGGGGTGCGGGTGCTTCTTATTAATCGAGGCGAAAAAAGAGAAACGGCGCCGCTTTCGCGACGCCGTTTTTACCACACTCTGGGGACCTTACTTTTCCACGATCTCGATACATTCGGGCGGCACGGCAAAAGGCTCGCCGGGCCCGAACTGCATCATGAACTTGGGCTTCAGCACGACTGGGTACTCGATCACCACCGGCTCGATCTTTTGATGCGGCGGGGTAATCTTGAGCACTTTCGGCTTCGGGTTATCAGTCGACATGCATCAACTCCATTTGCTGTGATGTGAATCGATCGGATGATTCCGCCCGATTCGCTGGCCTGAACCGTACATCATTCGATTAGAATGTCAAGACTTACTGCCTGACTCCACACTCCTCAATACGTCGAGGAAATCCAGGCCTTTTTCCTGTAAGTGCGCCATGGCTACCACGTCTTCGTTTTCTTCTTGCATGGCACTGAGATACAAACGCCCCATGATCTCCTGCCGCAGATCCTCGGGCAGCTTCGGCAGCTCGGTCTCAAGCAGGTGCCGTGCAGCCGCTTCATCCCCCGGCGGAAGATTGATGAGCTTGTGAAATAAGTCGTGAAGTGGATTCATATGTTATTTGAATGCGCCTTGCGCTTTGAGTGCCTCGACGGTCTTTCGAACTCCCGCGCCGAATGTCGCCGCGATGATGCGGGCCAGCCATCCTCGTCGGATATGTATATCTGCGCCCGACTTCTGAAGATGGTCGGAAAACGCATTCTCGCGCTCTGACTCACTGCTCCTGTTCCAGTTCGGCATGATCGTATTTTTGAAGGATGTATCCTTGAGTCTTTCGGTCCAGACTTCCGGCTTCATTGCATCCAGAGCGGCAACTTTCTCATTTTCGGTGAGCACTCCTTCGTATGCTGCAATTCCCTGTGCTGCAGTCTCCGGCGCCTTGGTGCGCGTATGGACCTCTTGAAGCAGTCGCTGCTTGAGCAGCGGATCGTTCGCAATCGTTGAGGCAAGTAGAGTACCGGCGACGTTCCGATTGAATTTGATCGCGTCAAGCATCTCTTTCGAGTTCTTGGATGATTCATCACCAAAGAGCCGATCAAGCATTTTTGGACTGAGGATCGCATTTAAGAGATATGGATTCTTCTCAATCGTTTCCCAATTGAGGTCTTCGGGATTTATGCCCTCGTCTTTCACGGCCTTACGAGCTCGATCCATCATTGCCTTGAATCGATAGTCGTTGCGAATCGCCCGCGTTTTTCGCATTGTATCCACGACGCCTTCGTACTCGTTCTGCGACATGACCATCAATGTGTGGTCGAGCGAATCGCGCAGGATCTCAAATGCGCGGTCGTTGTTGGTGCCTGTCTCCATAAACCCGAGCTGAGTATTGTCACGAATGAACGTTTCCGCATCTCCTTTTGTGAGATTTGCTTTTATTTCTTCGATCGCCGCAAAGCGCTTATCGAAGTCGCGGAGCATCTTCTTAAGAATGAGATTCTGAGAGATCGGCCACGCGGAAGGATCCTTTTGCCCCTCGTGGTATTTCTCGATAAGACCATCGCTGCCTTGTGCCGCGAGAAATTCCCCGAACATCACCTGACGGCGCGGATTACTGAGGATTTCGTCGAGATTCGATATTTTTTCGTGGTGAATGGAATCATGCGAGCCCTGTGACGAATCTCGGACTCCTTTGCTCAACTTTCCGCGGAATACCGTCGGCGGCACCATTGATTCATCGACGTACGCGGTCTTTTGTTTGATTTTCGGAACGTTCGACGCAATGCGTTCTCGCGCTTTCTTTTCGAGACCATCGTATCCGTTACGCAGAAGAGACTCGGCATTGCCGGTCATTTCATAGATATCTTCACGATTCTGATCGGTCATCGGCCCCGGTTTTATCGGTCCCTGTTCCGGTTTGCTATTGAATGCCTTTACCTCCTCCATGGTCGCAACGCGGGTTATTCCATTTTCTTTTACGGTATATACCCCGAGCGACTCTTTTACGGGAATCGGCGCCTCTTTACTCGGACTGCCAAAGCTAATTCCTTTTGCATTGGGGCTTGGTACGACATTCACCGGACTCTCGACCTGTCCTACCGATTCGCCTGGTTCTTTTTCCGCTGCTCCGGCTTCGAGAGCGTGTCCCGCGACGACTTTGTCGACAGGTACTTCCTTTTGCTTCGTGAGGACTTCAAGCCGGGCAACATCTTTGCTGACACGACGAACCTGTTCAATCGTAGCCTTTTTGAGGCGATTGGTAAGACTCTCCCGATAATCTTGGTCGATCGTGAGCCGATCGATGCGCTGTTGTAGGTGGGCGCGTATCGACTCAACATCAAGCGGTGTTTCAGACTTGCCCTCCGGCACAGAAACAGAAGCAGACTCACCTGCATGCTTCCAATCGATATCAAGCCCTCTTCTTCTTCCTTCACTTTGTATCGCATTCAAAAAATCCTGATCCATTTCCGAGGGAATGGTCTCTCGAACCTCATCAAATACTTCGCCATGTGCACTGCCTGCCTCAATCGCATCCAAGACTCGTTTAGCTCCCACTTCTATGCGGGGATCTAGTGATTTTTCTGGAGCCTTCTCTCCGTGCTCATTCATGGGCAAATAATATCACGCTAAAAAGCCGCAATTGCTGGTTCTTAACACGAAAAGCCGCCCTCCAAGGGCGGCTTTTCGTGGATGAGTTTTATTTGCCAATATTGAGCGGAGTACCGATTGTGACCGCGTGTGCAATTTCAACCGGATATGCGTAATATGCCGGAGTACCAATGTCGACTGCGTGCGCAACTTCGGTGATGGTCCCAATCGTCGTTGCATGAGCGACATCAACGGCATGACCGACATAATCGGATGATGCTGTGGCGATAGTGACCGCATGTGCAACGGTTACAGGGTGTGCTACATCAATACCATATGCGACCGTTACCGGATGAGCAACCGGTATACCGTGCGCCACAGGGACGATAGCGTCATAGGTGGTGGTATGCGGTACGGCGTATGAGATCGACTGCTGTACCGGGGTGATCTCGCTTTGCGTAATCACGATTTCGTCGGAATATTCGTACGTGTATGTTTCGGAATATGATTCCGATGAGTCACATGAGCAGTCGCCCATGTCGCTTGCGTACACTGGTAGAGTGGACCCTGCGAGCGCCGCGAGGAGTAATACTCCGAATATCTTTTTAGAGGTCATATGAGCCGATGAGATTCGCTTCAAGCACATAGCGAGCCGATTTGCCGGTGAGCGTGTCGCAGGTCACCAGTACGAGGCGCGTACCCTGAGAGGTGGACATGTCGATGCGCGTGTCGGTCGCATCGGCTTTCTTCACGTCGACGACCGAATAGAGATATTTCTTGGTGCCGGATTCCACGATCACCGAATCCCCTGCGGCGAGCTCCGGAATACGGTTGAACGCCTGGAACATTTTGTTGTGTACGATCGGCAGGTGCGATGAGTGCGCGAAGATGATCATGGTGCCGACGACACCGAGCTTCACCGAGCCCGAGTAGCGTGCAGGACCATTCACGAGCAGTGCATCGAGCGCGTCAACGTCTTGAGTCGCGGGATTCTGTATCGAGAGATCAAGGTCGATCGATGGAATAACGAGGCGCGTCGGGAGTTGAGCTGTCGAGGTCGCCGATGAATCGGAGACATTTGAAAGTGAGACTGGCGTCGAGACAGTAGTATCGATTTGTGTGTCCTGCGCGATCGAAACAGCCGGAGACGCAGGAGCCGTACCGTCGATATAGTCGGGCACAAAGTCGATCGAGTCTGCAGCGGAAAGGGTGAGAAAGAAAATGACGATCGTTGCAGCCACAAAGACCGCCAACGGCGGCTTTTTATTCGATGGCCCTGTTGAGCCGTGGGTGGTATCCATATGTTGAGAGTATACACTATAAAACATGTTTTGTCAATCTACTCTCCAGCGCCTGGGGATATCCCCGTCCCACCACTTGACAAATCTATGTATTCATGTATTATACCGATTATGTCAGAAACACACGTGACCACGACGTCGACCACCAAGCGCTCGACGCAGCTGCCGAACATCCTCGCGATAATCGGGTTTCTTATACTGCTTATTATCGTTGTGTGGGGCCTTATCCACCTCGCGTCACTCTCCAGCGGATGGTTCTCCGGTCTTTTCAAGACCAAGCACGAGACCAGTATTTCTATTACAGCTCCCAACACTGTTGTCTCCGGTACACCTACACAGATCAAGTGGAATTACACGACGAGTGATGCGGGTCACTATGCATTTCTCTATCAGTGCGGTACCGGCGTTGAATTCGGCGCACCGGTAGACGCAACGCACTTCGCGCGCATCCCCTGCGGTGCGGCGTTTACACTCGGCACCTCGACGAGCACATACATTCTTCCGATCCTGACCGCGGCCTCTTCTACCAAAACGAATATGACGGTCCTCTTCATCCCGACAGGTACCGGCACGCAGGCACAAGGTGTATCTGCGATCACGGTCACGCCTCGTGTCGCGACCTCGACTCCAGTTGTGACTAAGCCAGCGGAAACGACTCCGACCGAGACAGTGCCGGTCGTACACGGTCCGGCCGACCTCTCGGTGCGTATCACCTCGATCACGATTGACGCATACGGCAACGGCACAGCGGTCTTCGACATCGCCAACATTGGCGGCACCTCGACTGGCGAGTGGTACTTTACCGCGCAGCTCCCGACACTGTCACCTTACACCTACTCATCTCCCGCACAGGCGCCGCTCGCTCCCGGATCGCACATCGTCAACACACTCAACTTCACGCAGGCCGCTTCGGGCAACTTCTACGTCAATGTCTCGCCTACTGCCGGTGAAGTGCAGACAAACAACAACACTGCACTCCAGTACGTGACCTACGGCGGGTATCAGCAGCAGTACAGCTACTAGGCCATTCGCTCAAAACAAAAAGGCGGCACATCGTGCCGCCTTTTTTATTCTTTATTCTTCGTTCGTACTAAAGCCAGCCGGAGAGCTTGGGATATTTCTCCTTGAGCTGCTGTCGCTTTTCGGACAGTATCTTGTCCTGAAAGAGAAGCAGGCCGAACACGACCGAAAGGAACAAACTGCTCACCGCAGCAAGTCCGGCCGCAGATGAAATGCGCTCATGTGCAATGGCAGCGACGGCAAACGTGCTGCTCGCCCATGCCCAGACACCGCAGGCGATCATACACGTGCGCATTCGCGCCTTCATACGTCTGACCTGTCGCCGGCATTCCACGATATCTATCATCTCGCCCCAGAACGGGAGTCGAAGGTGCTTGGTGGTCCAACGGGCGAGCAGAGCGGTTCGCCCGTCGAAGTGTCCGAATACCATGTAGTCGTCATACGCCTTGCTCTTGCCGGCACACAACTCGAATGCATCGAAATGTTGCCGCCAGTGCAAGATCTCGTCTTCGACCTCCGCGGGCAGCGCCCGTGTCGCCCATTGATCGTATTGATAGAAATCCGACTCAGGCAGATATTCACGCCACAGATCCAGGTCATTGCGACTAATCCATGCAAATGCGTCCGGGTTGGCGCGGTTCCACGCACGATTTTGTATACGCCATATTTGGCGCTCAACGGCGTTCTGCTTGGCCGCGTCCTGCATGTCCCTCGCCATGCGCGACTTGCTCTCCAGCAGAGTAAGTTCAACTTCATCCTCGAACATCAGGCGCGGGGGTGTAGTGGTGGATGGCACTGGGTTGATCGTATGAAGAGCGATCATGTCGTCCTCCTAAGCGGAATGACTTGTTTCTCTACCCAGAGTATCGCTGCCCGGTAAAAAAGTGCAACTACACGTCGATAGTCGCTTCCTTTGCGTGGCTTTGGATGAACGATTTGCGAGCAGGGACATCGGTGCCCATGAGCATGTCGAAGACCATATCGGCTTCCACCATATCTTCGATCGTGACCTGCTTGAGGATGCGGCGAGCGGGATCCATCGTTGTCTCCCAGAGCTCCTCGGAGTTCATTTCGCCGAGACCTTTGTATCGCTGCACTGAAATTTTTGGAGTCCGCTTTGCCTTCGTTGTCTCCTCCTCTATTTCCTCAGCCCCCTCTTCGCCCTCGCTTACCTCTTCAGACTCAATCGGCATATCTTTGCCCACGAGCTTGATGCGCTCCTCGTCGGTGTATGCGTATGCGACTTCTTTGCCTTTGCGCACCTTAAAGAGCGGTGGTTGCGCGATATAGAGGAATCCGCCGTCCACCACCGGACGGAAGTGTCGGTACATGAGTGTGAGAAGCAGCGTGCGGATGTGCGCGCCGTCCACGTCGGCATCGGTCGCAATGATGATCTTGTGATAGCGAAGTTTTTCGAGATTGAAAATGTCGCCGATGGCGGTACCGAGTGCCACCACGAGGTTCTTGATCTGCTCTGATGCGAGCATCTTATCCAGGCGTGCTCGTTCGATGTTGAGGATCTTGCCGCGCAGTGGAAGCACTGCCTGAATACGGCGATCGCGGCCCATTTTGGCCGTGCCTCCTGCCGAATCTCCTTCCACGATGAACAACTCCGATTCTGAGGCATCCTTAGTCTGACAATCAGCGAGCTTGCCCGGGAGTGTCATGCCATCGAGCGCGCCTTTGCGCATAATCGAATCCTTTGCTGCTTTGGCGGCTTTGCGGGCCTTCATGGCCAGCGTGATCTTGCCGATGATCGAACGCGCCTCTTCCGGGTTCTCTTCGAGGAACATATTGAATGCCTCACCGAAGACCGTTTCGGTGGCACCGCGCGCTTCTACCGAGCCGAGCTTTCCTTTAGTCTGGCCTTCGAATTGGATCTCGCGGAGCTTAACGGATACGACCGCAGTGAGTCCTTCGAGCACATCGTCACCGGTGAAGCTTTCGCCTGCCGAATTCTTGGAGTTGATCGCACGCGTGAGCGCAGTCTTGAATCCGGTGATATGGGTTCCGCCTTCTGCGGTATAGATATTGTTGGCGAACGCCGAGATGCGCGAGGTGATGTCGTCGACATATTGCAGCGATACTTCCACCTGTACATCGTCGACTTCCTTTTCCACATAGAAAATCTTCTTGTGAATCGGCTCGAGATGACGATTCTGGAAAGCGACGAGCGAGCGAAGTCCGCCCTCGAAGTAGAAGGTCACCGACGGTGCATCGAGCTTGAGTTCGCGAATGTAATAAACGTCTTCATCATTTACCTTCTCCGTATTGCGCAGATCGATGATCGAGATGCGCAGACCCTTCACGAGATATGCCTGCTGACGCAAATGTGAGACGATCGTGTCCCAATTGAATGAGGTGTCGGGGAAAATAGTCGGATCGGGCTTGAAGGTGATGATGGTGCCATGGAGTTTCGACGAGCCAATCTTCTTGGTCTTTGCAATCGCCTTACCGCCGTCTTTGTATTCCTGTACGAATTGCCCGCCGTCGCGATGAACTTCAGCGCGTACATGAGTCGAGAGCGCGTTGACTACCGATGCTCCCACGCCGTGCAGACCGCCGGATACTTTGTATCCTTCGCCGCCGAATTTGCCGCCGGCATGGAGCGTCGTCATGATCGTCTCAAGTGCCGATACTTTGGTCTTGGGGTGAATATCGGTCGGGATGCCGCGGCCGTTGTCGGCGACACGCACGCGGTTGTTCGGCAGCAGGACCACTTCGACATCATCGGCAAAGCCACCCATCGCTTCGTCGCGCGAGTTATCGAAGATCTCCCACACCAAATGATGCAGGCCGGATGTACCGGTCGTACCGATGTACATGCCGGGTCGGCGACGTACCGCTTCGAGCCCTTCGAGGACTGTAATATCGGATGCGTCGTATGCTCCTGCAGCTCTTTTTGCCTTGCTTTCAGCCATAGATTAGTCGCACCAGTATATCAAAAAAGGACGCTTATGGCTACCGGACTTCCCATCCCTGTGCCGCCACGGCAGCATTCACGCTTGCCATGCGCTCACTGGCGTCACCATCAGTGAGTGTCGTGTCGTACGACTGGAAGACGAGGCGGAACGCGAGTGAAATGCGGCCTTCTTTTTCAAATTGATCGAATTGTGCGATACGGAAGAGTAGGTCGCCCGAGGCATTCGTGATGACCGTGCGCACCTCTTCAGGGCTCGTTCCCGCCTGCACCCACAGTGCGATGTCGCGCACGATGAACGGGTAGCGTGAGAACGGTGCGTAGCGCACATCGGTATCGAGCGGGAGTTGCTCGTATGATTCAGGCTGCGGCAGCTCCGCAATGATCGCGGCGAGCGGGATCTCGAGCACATCGGCATTCAACGGATCACTTGCGACGGTGATGCCGAGATATTCGCCGAGTGCTTGTAGAATGTCGGGCGCGGATTCCATTTTTTTCATCTTCTCGACGCCCACACAGAGCCAGACCGACTCAGTATCATCACGCCACACCGTACCAATCTCAAAGAGACGCACCTGCGCGACGCCGAAGAGGTCCTTATTGCGGACATTCTTGTCGAGCGATTCGCGCACGCCCCCCAAAAGATCGCGCCTCAAGAACGGAGTATCGCTCTCCACTTTATTGAGCACCGCCCTCTCCCCCTCGCGCGTGAATACCGGCGTGAATATCTCCGAGAATCCCCGCTCGATCAGGAACTGACGTACGCGTTCCTGGTAATAAAAATTCGTATTGATCGCGGATACGATCGACATCTGCGGAAGGGGTGTTTCGGGTACATGCTCGTACCCGGCGATGCGCGCCACCTCCTCCGTCAGATCTTCCGAGATGGAAATATCGAGCCGTTCGAACGGAGCGGTCACCTCGAACACCTCCCCTGCCTCAGAGTGTGCCAGACCAAGACGGTCGAAGATGCCGAATACATCCTGTGCCTGAAATCCCGTACCGAGCGTGGCGTTGACCTGAGCAACCGATGCGCGCGCCGACATTTTTTCGGCGGCAATAGGGTATGCATCAGAGAACCCGACGATCTCACCTCCCGCGAGCGACACAATAAGCTCGACGACTGCTTTCATGCCGTATGCGGCGAGCTCGGGTGATATCACCTGCTCGAATCGGGCTGAAGCGTCGGTGCGAAGTTTGAGCGCCTGCGCCGATTTGCGGATCGATACACCGTCAAAATTCGCCGATTCGATGATGATGTCCTTCGTCGCTGCTGTGATACTTGCAGGCTGACCTCCCTTGATACCTGCGATACCGATCGCCTGTGAATGGGCACCATTCACATCGGTGATCAGCAGTGTTGATTCGGTGAATGCATATTCCTTGCCGTCGAGCGCGATCATTTTCTCTCCGTCCCGCGCCTTCCTGACCACGATCGAATATAAAGGACCGTCCTTTATATGTGCGAGCATGCCGGCGTCGAATGCGTGGAGCGGCTGGCCGATATTGAACATGACATAGTTCGTCGCATCCACCACATTATTGATACTTCGCTGCCCGGTAGACTCGAGCGCCTTCTGAAGCCACTCGGGTGACGGGCCAACTGATACATTGCGGATATATCCGGCGATGTACCGCTTACAGAGACTCGGTTCATCGATCTGCACCCGCACAAGATCCGTCACTGGCTCAAGAACGGGCACGTGTCGCAACGGATCGATCTTCATCGGCAACTGTAAGATCGCGGAAAGCTCTTTGGCGATACCACGGTACGAAAGACAATCATGCCCGCGATTTGGAGTGACTTTCACATCAAGCACGTCGTTCTGGATACTTTCGATCTCAAAAGCGTGGAACGTGAGCGCGTCGCCAATGACGGCGGCCTCCGGCAGCGGATCGGTGAAAAATGTCTGGAGCCAGTCGCGTGAGATTTTCATAGCCAAGTGAGTGAGCGAAATGAAAATGAATTTTCATTTCCGAGCGAAGGCAGGTTATATAAATATTTCATATTTCTATAATGTAATTTCCTTGCGAGAAGTTTTCGGATCAATTTCAAAATCCTCCCGCAGCGACACCCACA
>CAIRSC010000079.1 GCA_903881205.1 uncultured bacterium
CCAGAAAGCGTCGATCGCGATCGAGGACGCGACTTTTTATAAAAATTATGGCGTGCGCCCGCTCGCGATCCTGCGATCACTCTTGGCCGACATCACCACGGGCTCATACGCCGAGGGCGGCTCAACGATTACGCAGCAGGTCGTGAAGAACGCACTGCTTACCCAAAAGAAGAGCATCACCCGCAAGATCAAGGAGATGATACTCGCTGTGCGCCTCGAACGTGTCTATTCGAAGGATCAGATCCTTCAGACCTACCTCAACGAAAATCCGTACGGCGGTACGATCTATGGGGTACAGGAAGCCTCGCAGTATTTCTTCGGCGTTGATGCCAAAGACGTCGACCTCGCACAGGCTGCGTATCTGGCCGCGCTGCCGCAGGCACCGACCTTTTTCTCTCCATACGGCAGCCATCGTGCCGCACTTGATGCGCGCAAAAATCTCGTGCTTCAGCGCATGAGTATCAACGGATTCATCACGAAAGATGAGCTCACAGAAGCGACGAACGAACAGGTGCAATTCAAAGATGAGGCGGATGCCGGCATCAAGGCGCCGCACTTCGTATTCTTCATCCGCGAATACCTTGAGGATAAATACGGCGTCGACGCGGTCAACCAGAACGGTCTGCGCGTGATCACCACACTCGACTACGATCTCCAACAGCATGCCGAGGCGAGTGTAGCCAAATTCGCGCCCGGCATGGAGAAGAATTTCAATGCTACCAATGAAGGTGTTGTCGCTATCGACCCGACGACCGGCCAGATCCTCACCATGGTCGGCTCGCGTGGCTACTTCGACGATACGATCGACGGTAAGGTCAATGTGACCACGTCGCTGCGCCAGCCGGGTTCGTCGTTCAAGCCGTTCGTCTATGCGACCGCCTTTGAAAAGGGATACACGCCGGATACCGTGGTATTCGATCTCCAGACCCAGTTCTCTACCGCCTGTGCACCGTCCGATTACACCAACGATACGCCACCATGCTATTCCCCCTCAAACTACGACGGGACATTCAAAGGTCCACTCTCACTCCGTAATGCGCTCGCGATCTCCGAGAACGTGCCAGCGATCAAAGTGCTGTATCTCGCCGGCATACAGGCATCGATCGCCACCGCTCAGGATCTTGGCATCACCACACTTGCTGATGCTGCCCGATACGGACTCACGCTCGTGCTCGGCGGCGGCGAAGTAAAGCTTCTCGAAATGACGAGTGCATACGGTGTCTTCGCCAACGACGGGGTGAAGAATCCGCCGACCGGCATTCTGCGCGTCGAAGACATGGACGGCAACATACTTGAGAGCTACACCCAACAGAGTGTGCGCGTTCTCGATCCGCAGATCGCACGGCAAATGAACGACGTGCTCTCCGACAACGTCGCCCGCACTCCCGAATTCGGTGCCGATTCTCCGCTCTACTTCCCCGGCGCCGATGTGGCCGACAAAACCGGTACCACCAACGACTTCAAAGATGTGTGGGTGATCGGATACACGCCGAATGTTTCCGTCGGCGCCTGGGCGGGCAACAACGACGCAACACCGATGGCGAAA
>CAIRSC010000080.1 GCA_903881205.1 uncultured bacterium
CTCCTACTCCGCGCCCCGTGATTGATCTCTCCGCTGCTACCGGGCTCTAGGATGCTTCTTCCGGGCATAAAATTGTGTTAAAGTATCGGCCATGCCACATCCTAAAAAAGAACGCACATTCGTCATTATCAAGCCCGACGGTGTTCAGCGCGGTCTCGTCGGAGAGATCATTCAGCGCTATGAGCGCACTGGTCTCAAGCTCGTAGGGATGCGCTTCGGCGTTGCCGACGAGAAGAAATTCTGGGTCCATTACAACAAAGACGATGCCTGGTTCCTCAAGAAGGGGACTAAGATCGCCGAAGATAAGAAGGCCAACGGACTTCCGTCCGACAAAGAGCCACTCGAATACGGAAAGGACATCATCCGTCAGCTCGTGAAATTCATGACGTCGGGACCGGTCCTTATGATGGTCTGGGAAGGGAATCAGGCGGCGCTCGTGATCAAGAAGATTACCGGTGACACCGAGCCTGCTACTTCAGACGTCGGAACGATCCGCGGTGACCTTACGCTCGACTCGTACAACATCGCTGCGGTCGATGATCGTGCGGTCCGCAACCTCATTCACTGCTCCGAATCAGCCGAGGAAGCCGCTCGCGAGATCGCGATTTGGTTTACCGACGCTGAAATGACCGAATACCGCCACATCAACGAGCAGATCCTCTACGATGTAAATCTCGACGGCATCCTCGAATAAAGGCCGCAATGGAGTACATCCACCAAAGTACATATGGTCATGCGGGCGGATTCCATACCGCCAAGCCCATCATGGCGATGGATCGCGCCCGCGGACATATTTACGACATGAAGGGCGGACGACCCGACACTTCTAAGCCGCTCTACAATATCCGCGACAATCACGCGTTTGCTACGTCGTTCCACCCCGGTGGAGAGAGTCAGCACGCGGTATTCGAGATCCGTGGCGACAAGATTCACACCACGCCAAACCATCCGCAGCACAATCCGACCGCGCACGTGCTTGAAGTGCGCATGCAGACCTGAATTCACATGCGATTCAGGTAGAGAGGTGTATACTGATTTTAGCGGTCAGTACTAATACCTGCTTGGCTCAATCAGGGTCGCCCATATTGCTGTGTGCCTTGGCATACATGCTGCGGCAGCCCACCTGGTCCTTAAACCCAGGCTTGCCGTACTACCGCTTCTAAAAACGCCCTGCGAAAGCAGGGCTTTTTTAATGATAAAATCCGTCGATGCAGCGACGATTACTCTTCTTACAAGCGATCGTACTCGTAGTGATTGCGGTCCTGGATATCTATTTCGGACTCGAACAGCGCTACTTTTGGACTATTTCCTGGTGGGACATCCCGTTGCATATCCTCGGCGGTCTGTGGGCAGGATTGTTCGGCGCCTGGGCCCTACTCATATTGAACATTCGGGTATCTGTCATGCAATGCATCATGGCGGCATTGCTGATCGGCGGGGCTTGGGAACTCTTTGAATATGCTGCAGGGCTTGGCGGGTCAGTCTTTATGAGCTACCGCCTCGATACTGCCAAAGACCTCTTCGACGACATGGTGGGCGGGGCCATCGCAGGATATATTGCAAAGAAACTCATATGACATCAAAAATCACATTTCACGGCGGTGCGGGGACGGTGACCGGAGCGAATTTTCTGTTGGAGACCCATTCGACAAACTCAGGGCAAGTCGACGGCAAGAAAATATTAGTCGATTGTGGAGCGCTGGAGCGCGAGCATCATGCCGGCGGCGTATGTGATATCACCAATGCGCTTCCATTTCCCTATGATCCGAAATCGATCGATGTGCTCATCGTGACGCACGCACATGCTGACCACATCGGGCGGATCCCGAAGCTGGTGCGCGATGGCTTCCGCGGCACGATCATTTCCACTCCCGCGACGCGCGATCTCGCACAGATCATGTTTGCCGATGCGCTCAACATCATGTCGGTCGATCAAGAAGTGCATCACTGCGACCCGCTCTATTCGCAGGAGGATATCGACGCAGCAATTCCACTGTGGCAGGTGCATGAATATCACGAAGGATTCTCCGTAGGGGATACGAGAGTGGAATTTCTTGACGCAGGACATATCCTGGGTTCCGCACTCGTGAAGTTCACGCGCGGCGGTCGCACACTGATGTTCACCGGAGACCTGGGCAACACACCGGAGCCTCTCTTGAATGCCACTGAGAGCCCTGTGGGAGCGAATTACATCGTTATGGAGAGTGTGTACGGCGACCGTGTGCACGAAGGCCGAGAAGGTCGTAAGGAGCGATTACGCCAGGCGATCGAAGATACGCGCGACCGCGGCGGAGTACTACTCATCCCATCGTTCTCGATCGAGCGCACACAAATACTCCTCTTTGAGATCAATCAAATGGTGGAGAACGAAGGGCTGCAGACGCCGCCGATCTATCTCGACGCGCCGCTCGCCAATAAAGTGACACAGGTATTCCGAAAATATAACGCAATTCTCAATCCCGATGCACGAAAGCACTTCACCGAAGGGGACGATCCGTTCACTTTCAAAGGTCTCTCGATCGTGGCACATACGGGTGAATCTCGTGCACTACATACCAAGCCTGACCCCAAGGTCATCATTGCTGGCGCCGGCATGTCGGTGGGTGGCCGCATCCGAGCGCATGAAAAGGCGTATCTGGGGAGCGATATGACCACTGTATTGTTTGTCGGGTATCAGGCGCCGGGAAGTCTGGGACGTAGAGTATACGATGGCGAGAAAAAAGTTCGCATCGACGACGAGTGGATCCATGTTCGGGCGACTATCGATATGCTCACCGGGTATTCGGGGCATGCGGATCGCGATCAGCTGCTCGATTTCATCGAGCAAGCGGGAGAGTCACTCGAAAAGGTATTCATCACGATGGGAGAGCCGAAGTCATCGCTCTTTCTCGCGCAGCGTGCGAAAGATTTTCTCGGAGTGAATGCCTCTGTTCCGGAAAAAGATCAAATAGCGGAAATTGATTTCTAAAAGTGAGGACAAGTCCTCATGTCACGCACTTCGCTAGGTTATAATTATCATTCATGGCTAAAAAAGTTCTCCACCCCAATCACACCGCGCCGCCGGAATTTTTCCAGCGACTACCCAACGGATATGGTGTCGTGAAGATCGGCGTTTCCGGTTCTGCCGACACGCGCTACTCGGGTCTCGACGCATTCGAAAAGGGGAAAGAGATCGGTCGTGAGATCGCGCGACAGGGTGCGATCATCGTTACCGGCGCGACCACCGGATTTCCGATGTACGCGGCGATGGGGGCCAAGGACGAACGCGGCTTCTCGATCGGGCTTTCTCCGGCTGCGACCGAGCGCGAGCATGTGGAGACCTATAAACTCCCACTCGACTACATGGATGTGGTGATCTACACCGGTTTCGGCTACTCCGGGCGCGACCTGCTCTTCGTGAGGAGCGCCGATGCCATGATCATCGGCCCGGGACGCGTCGGGACGATCAATGAGTTCGCGGTGGCATTTGAAGATCATCGTCCGATCGGTATTTTACGCGCATCGTCGGATACCGATGAGCTCCTCGAGCTCATTATCGACGCCGCACACCGCCCGAATCCGAATATCATCTTTGATACTGATCCGAAGGCACTCGTAGAGCGACTGATAGAAATGGCACGCAAGCTCCGCGAAACAGACATGCTCGTGTACAACAATCACGACGGCTGGTCGGCGACAGGGAAGAACTCGGACGTCATTCTCTAAGACAAAAAGAAAAACTCCGGCTTCTGGCCGGAGTTTTTCTTTTGATCTCTATTTGAGTGTCTTCGTGAAGCGGGTGAACACTTCCGGATGATCCTTGGCGAGAGTCGCGAGGACCTTGCGGTCGACGGTGATCCCGGCCTTCTTCATTGCTCCGATGAGCGTTGAGTAGGTGAATCCTTCAGTGCGAGCTGCTGCATTGATGCGCAGTGCCCAGAGCGTGCGGTAGTCTCGCTTTTTCTTGCGGCGATCGCGGAAGGCGTGTGCACCAGCGTGATGGATTGCTTCTTTTGCGACGCGCTCCTTGGTAGAGCGGCCGAATCGGTAGCCTTTGGTCTGCGCCAAGATATTCTTGCGGCGCTTGTTCTTCATCGTTCCTCGTTTTACTCGTGCCATATATTATGCGTTAGAGAGGTAACGGCTGCGGTTCTTA
>CAIRSC010000081.1 GCA_903881205.1 uncultured bacterium
AGGGTGGATACCTGATTATGGCCCCTTTCAACTGCAAGCTGATGAGCGCGATGAATCGCCTCCTTTGCCTTGGTTGTGTAGTTATTGAATGGTGTCATATCTGTATTACTGTATATCACGAAAAATATTTCAAAACAATCGGGAAATCTCGTGTTGCCGAGATGTGTGATGAGCCAAATTTATTTTTTTGCAACTGAAGGAGCGACGAGCACCGATGCAGTGAGAAATCCCGAATCCGATACCGCCCGCGATACAGACGTACTAACGCCGATGATATTTCCATCCAGATTCACGAGCGGGCTGCCGGCGGTGATCGAGCCGGCGGTGATGTTGGTATCGATCACGGAATCCGCGGGCATCGCGGTCACTACACCGGGAGCGATACGAGAGACTGTCTTCCCCGCAATCACCACGACAGAAGTACCCAGGACCGTATTGTCGGTCGAAATGGTCGCCGGCGTCCATATCGGCGCTTTTTCTGTACTAGTAGCCGGCTGCAAAAATGCCAGCCCGGTGTCTTTGTCGCGCTTGGTCACGAATGCACGCACGTGCGCACCGTCTGGCAACACGAGCGTCACGTCGCCTTCTTCGAAGGCCGCGCCGTCTGTCATGACGGTACCTTGTGCATCGAGTACCAGCCCGAGCGAAAGCAGCGAACTATCTTGCGTATTGGTCACGCGCACAATTGAAAGCGAAGCATGCGCGACCGCTTTGGAAAGAAGATTGCTCTCATTTTCCACCACGGTCTTTTCCTGGGTCACCACCGTAGCGGCTGCGGCCGGCTGCCCCTTGGGCGCCGGTGCCACGCTCTGCACGGTGCGCTCGATCACGCGATTGACCGTTTGCGCGACGACCGGCGGCGCCTGATCCATAAGCGAGACCGTGACGATGCCGGTGGCAATAGAAGTGACAAAGCTGATGAGCAACGTCAGCAGAACGATCTGTGATTTGTTGAGCTGTTCGATGTCCATCGCTCAAATATATCACCCGCGGCATTACGCACCTATCGCGCGCGACGTGTGTACAAGACGAGCGAGCGTTGCGGCGGTCTTCTTGAGATCAGATTCGGTCGTGCCCTTGCCGAGCGAGAATCGCAGTGTGTTTTGCGCGCGCCATTCGTCGCCTCCGAGCGTCTCGACGACGTGCGAACTGCGCGCATTCCCCTCTTTGCACGTGCTTTTGGTAGAGACGGCGATGCCGGCATGATCGAGTGCCAGTGTGAGGTATTCGCTTTGTATCCCCGGGATAGAAATATTAAGCATGTGCGGCAGCGCATGATCGAGCGCGCCGTTGATCAGCCCATCGGGAAGTAGTACGAGAATTTCTTTCGCAAAATCATCGCGGAGTGCCTTGAGGCGTTTCGCCTCTTCGGTACGGCCTTGCGCGATACGCTCGAGTGTTTCGGCTGCACCGACAGCAAGCGACACACTCTCTGTGCCGGCGCGCAATCCGCGCTCTTGCTTGCCTCCGAGTGCTGATGCGGCAAGCTCAGTACGATTATTGATAGAGAGAATGCCGACACCTTCGGGGCCGTAGAGTTTATGTGCGCCAAGTGCCAGGAGATCGACGCCAAGCGAGTGCATGGTCGACGCACGGTAGAGTGGCGCCTGTCCGGCATCGCTGTGCAGAATGACGACTGTCTTATGTTTTGTCTCATGCGCGTGAATCTCGCGCGAGATATCGGCAAGCGGCTGCACGACCCCGATCTCGTTGTTGGCCCAGCCGACTGATACAAAGACAGTGTCTTTGCGCAGCATATGTCGTATCGCTTCAGGCGTAATGATTCCGCGCGCATCGGGCATTACATGCGACACCGATCCGCCCATACGTTCAATCTCCCCAAACGACTCGAGCACCGACGGATGCTCGATCGCACTGACAATCCAATGCGTACCCTGGAGTGTCTTCCCTTTCAATAAAAACCTGCGCGCAAAGCCCAGGATCGCGAGATTATTACTTTCGGTCAGCCCGCTGGTGAATATCACTTCACGCGCTTTGCAGCCGAGCTGCTTGGCTACACGCTCGCGCGAATGAGTGAGTACGCGCGCTGCGAGGACACCTTCGTGATGGATGGCTCCGGCATTACCACCGAGTTTCGAAGCATTGTGCACGGCCTGCGCCACCACGGGATCCAGCGGCGTCGCGCTCGCATAGTCGAGATAGATACGAGAGGTGCCGAAGAACATTCCGTATAGTGTAGCCGATATCCGGCAGTGTGAAAAATGCGACCTGTTGACATAGGCCATACTTTATGATAAGAAACGGTGGGGATATACAAGGATATCAAATGTACAAAATCGTTTACGACGTTACGGGCATCAAATTGCCCGCCATTGTTCTTCCGAACATTTCGGACGGGACATGGATTCTCGTACTCGGTGTGATCCTCGGGATCGCGTTTGCTGTGGCGATCATTCGCCACCTGCGCGCGCGTCTCGCGGAAAAACACCTTCGCCACAAGCTGAAAAGCTCGTCGGCGAAAGCGGTTCGCTTCGATGCGGATACGGGCACATTGTCCGTAGTCACCACATCGGGCGAAACTGAGATCCCGCGTACGCCATACGCGCACGGCACGCTGCCTGCCAGCGGCTACGAGGGATTCACCCGCAGCGAGATCCAAGGCGGCGCCTTGAGACTTCGTGAAGTACCGCTCGTGGTCACCTCGTCTTGGAAGACGAAGCGATTCGGGCGGCATCACTGGACGATCGAGCCAAAGCCGGCATCACCGGTCATGACCGATACGCACCAGGTGGCGAAGACGAACGACCATTCGAAGCCGGCATCTGCTGCCGCTTCGCATGGAAAAGACAAGGATCATGGTCATCACGATCATCATCCTGAACCGGCGCACGGAGCCGCACATCACTAACACTCCGGCACGGTAAAGCAGAACGGGTACTGAACCCGCTGCGTCCACCAACCATCCCCACCACGATTCGGCGGGTTCATACCATTCTTTCCAGGAGTAGGTGTCGATCGCAGGCAATGGCCTCGCAGATCCCCTATTCCGTAGGCACGGTGTTGTGTGCGCTGCGCAGCGGCACCAACATCGATCCACCCCCTCGGCAATTCGGCCGAGGGGTTTTGTTTTTGCGGCACACGATATAGTTGTCAGCATTGATATGAAGGCGCGATTGTGGTCCGGTATCTCATGAGGTATACTCTCGCGAACACCCCGCTTCGGGATCTGTATGACAATAATCTATGACAAAGCAAACTTCTCAATATATAGAGCGCCCGCCCATCGTTGTGGTGATGGGGCATGTCGACCACGGTAAGTCGACGCTTCTCGATTTCATTCGCAAATCCAATATTGTCGCCGGTGAAGCCGGTGGTATCACGCAGCACGTGGCCGCGTACGAGGTGGAGCGCGAGAAGAACGGTGCAAAGAAACGGATCACTTTCATCGATACTCCCGGGCACGCGGCATTCTCGACTATTCGTGCACGCGGCGCCAATGTGGCCGACATCGCGATCCTTGTGGTTGCGGCCGACGACGGTGTGAAGGCGCAGACGCTCGAAGCGCTGGCCCAGATCCGCGAAGCGAATATTCCCTTCATCGTCGCGATCAACAAGATCGATAAGCCCAATGCCGATATCAACAAGACGCACGCATCCTTGCTCGAACAGAATGTATTCCTCGAAAAACTCGGCGGTGATGTGCCGTGGGCGGCGGTTTCCGCAAAAGCGGGCACCGGTGTCGAGGATCTGCTCGACCTCATCTTACTTGTGGCAGAGATCAATGATTTCAAGGCCGATCCTTCTGCTTCGGCCACCGGCTATCTGATTGAAGCGCATCGTGATCAGAAGCGCGGTATCGCAGCAACACTCATCATTACTGAGGGAACCCTTGTGAGCGGTCAGGCAGTGCTTGCCGGAGACGCGATCGCACCGGTACGCATCATGGAGGATCACCTGGGCAAGACGCTCAAATCGGCGACCTTTTCCACGCCTATTTCGCTCGTCGGATTCGATGAGCTTCCGAATGTGGGGGAAAACTTCACCACCTACAAGAATAAGCGTGATGCCGAGACGGCGCGCGACGCACAGCGCACCGCCGCAGACCGCGTCCCTGCCACACTCGGCTCTCCTACGGATCACGGAGGACGCTACGTGATGCCGGTCATTGTGCGCGCCGATACCACCGGATCGCTCGAAGCGATCCGTGGCGAAGTCGCCAAACTTGGCGATGAGTTCACCTCGATCCAGATCGTACAGTCGGGCGTCGGTAATATTTCGGAGAACGATGTAAAAAATGCAATGGGTTCGACTACTCCGGCAACGGTGATCGGCTTCCACGTGGGCATCGAACGCCAGGCAGAAACGCTGGCACTGCAGCACAAGGTCCCGACGGAACTTTTCACTATCATATACAAGCTCACCGAACGACTCGAAGAACTCCTCAAGACCTCCGCCCCCAAGCGCATCGTGGAAGAGGTGGTAGGCAAGGCCAAGGTCATCAAATGCTTCTCGTCACAAAAGACCGACCACGTGCTCGGTGGTGCGGTGACGGAGGGCTATCTGGCCAAGAAAGGCACGCTCCGATTCATTCGCCGCTCGATCGTTCTCGGTACCGCTAAGGTAATCAACATCCAGAGTGCCAAGCAGAATGTAGACAAAGTGGACGCGGGCAAAGAATTCGGCATGCAGATCGAATCCAATTTTGAACCGGCTGCCGGAGACGTGATCGAACACGTGGTCAGCAAGACCGTCTAATTATGGCAAGCAAACGACAGATCCAGGTATCCGAAAACCTTGCGCATCTTGCGGCGGATTTTTTTGCGCGCGAATCCAACGGTCAGTCGCTCGTAACGGTGACCCGCGCCGACGTATCCCCCGACTTGAAGAATGCGAAGATCTATTTCACGGTGCTGCCGCAGGAATTCCAGGACAAAGCGCTCGCCTTCGCCAAGCGCAGTCGTACCGACTTCCGTGATTTCGTCAAAGGAAAATCATCGATGAAATTCCTTCCGACCTTCGACTTCGAAATTGACTTCGGCGAATTAAACCGCCAGCGCATCGACGAGTTAACCAGATCGTAAGAGCACATGGTATATTGTTGTCGCGGCCTCTAATAAGGCATGCGAGCTGGCCATATGGCGAAGTAGCAACGCGGCGGTCTGCAAAACCGCTATGGGTGGGTGCAACTCCCACTGTGGCCTCAAACTGATATATTTATATCGTCGCCAGGATGATGGAATGGTAGACATAGGGGACTTAAAATCCCCAGGCCGTAAAAGGCCGTGTGGGTTCGAGTCCCACTCCTGGTACTAAAACAGTTGAGACGGAAGTGTGTCTTCCGGCGATTACTGTTTCTAGCAGGAGTGGGACTCGAAGGTGAGTGCCGAGGGTCCCCGCAAGCATGCGGGGCGGCACGAGCAGGGCCGAGAGGAGTTTGGAGCGACGGCGACAAACGAGCTCTTGGCCGAGTCCCACTCCTGGTACTGAGAGCGAAGCGAATATCAAACCAGAACCGCCTGATAAATGTCAGGCGGTTCTGGTCAGTAGTTTGTGCGCCCACCAGGATTCGAACCTGGGACCGTTCGCTTAAGAGGCGACTGCTCTACCAGCTGAGCTATGAGCGCACGTGAGAGTCAAAAGTGGATGCTTGTTATACACTTTTCCCGAATGCCGTGCTCATATGCTTCCATATAAGCGCATGCCGTCATGCGGTAGGCAGATTGTACACAATAATAATCATTTGGGAATGATGGATTCACATGGACTGCGAACTTACCTATTTCTCGATTACAATCCCCCCATGCTCTGGGACGAAAAACGCTACTCCGAAAAGAACGGTGAGATAACCGTTTACCAAGGTCTCGGCGGGGCCCAGGTCATTGTCGACGGCTACAGTCAGACCAGCGAGGGTCTCAATGCTATTTGGCGCGATGCCTTTACGCGCTCGGAGACACTAATCCCCGAGAAGCCCGCGGTACTGGTCCTCGGGCTCGGCGGAGGCGGTATCGTGCGTGAGATATATGATATCTGGCCCTCTGCCCGTATAACGTCAATAGAGCACGACTCCGAGATGATCAAGATCGCTCACGAGCTCAAATACTACGGCGAATTCCCTGTTCCGGAAATTATATGTGCGGATGCGGGCGAGGCCGTTCCCGCACTCAAAACAAAATTTGACGTCATCGCCGTTGATATATTCAAAGGCGGCAAACCTTCGGCGCTTTTGCTTCAATCGGATTTTATTGAAGCGCTCAAGAACACGCTTACCGATGAAGGTATCTTGCTCGTAAATGTGGCGGACTCGCGTGAATACCTCGATGCGGTCGCCAAGCACTTTACCCGCGCCGACCTGTGGCTCAGTGCGTTCAATTTCGTCGGCCTGTTCGCCGACTGATTTGTGGGCAGAGGGGGACTCGAACCCCCAACCCTTGCGGGACTAGGTCCTAAGCCTAGCGCGTATACCAATTCCGCCATCTGCCCAAGGTTGCCATCGTATCAGACAATCACATCGAATGCTCGCAAGATTATCACTGCACGTTGAAATTGACCGAAGCGGGAATACTCGCACTACTGGTATTGATGTTATAGGTACCATTGGCGGGGTCGATGCCGAGCCCAAAAGTGTTGCTGATGAGTGCCACGATGCCGTATACCGACACCATTACGAACATCCCGACGATCCCCCAGAGCATGTGCTGCTTGCCGTTGGATTGGGCACCTTCATTGAGATTCCACATGAATTCCACGAGGCCATACACGAAGAAGAAGAACCCTGCAGCGAACACCACCAATATCGCCGGATCCACGATGTAATTCGTGAATTTATCGACGAGATTGGTTGCGGCATTCATATGCTATGCCCGCACGCGAGGATCGCGGGAATGTAGATTAGTACGACGTGACCGTATTGATCTGGATCCCCTGTGGGATGATTGGATCGGTCGAAGTTACTTTGAAGGTGTTCTGCAGGAGGCGGATGATGCCCCAGATCGAGACCATGAGGAAGATCGCGACGACGCCATACATCGCCACCTTGAGGCCGTCGGTCTTTGCCTCAGATCCCTGAGAGAACAAATACTTTACGATACCCCAGAAAAGAGCAACGATGGCAGCGGTAATAAGCAGGCCGATGAGCGAATTAAGCAGCGCGTTGGCAAGCGAGACTGTATCGAAAATGCTTGCAGCAGATGCGAGCATCGGTGCAAAGATGAGTGCGAGAAGTGCCAGAACTGATGATTGTACTCGTGCGCGCATAAGCTTAAAAAGATTATTCTATACACATCATGGTAGCTTCATGGTGCCAAAACACAAGGCAATCCGTTCCTTCTCTGTGGATAGCTAGTGCTTCTCTTCACTCGGACCTTCGGCAGTAAGCACTGTAAATATGAGCCACGCTACAAGTCCCACGATTATAAAGCCGAGCACGGTACTTGCTACCGCCGTGTGGTTCTGGATGAATTGTGCGATAGCGAGCAATACGACGAGGATGAAGAGTACTGCGACCGCCCATTCCATGATACTAATCGCTTCATCTCGATGAGTGGGAGATGTTCCCAATCGAATAAACCACAGGACAAGCCCGCCGAAGAAAAGCAGGAATGCCGTTACCAACATAAGCCCTATGAATATGTTGAATAGTCCCGCGACAGCAGACAGTGTCTGTGCACTTGCGATGCCGGGCACGAGTACTACTGCGATGATCGCGAGAGCGGATCGTTTCATACGAATGTTATAGGAAATTCGAGAGCACGTCGGAAATACTTCCTGAGGGTGCGTATGAGGTACCGCCGAAAAGAGTATTTTGCAGCAGCTGCAATATCCCCCAGATTGAGACCATCAGAAAGATGGTGCCGAGCCCCCACGTGGCATAGGTACGAAGCGCATCATTTCCCTTTTCTCCGGAGTTATAGATGCTGCGCGATATTCCAAAAAGATAGATGACGATCGCAGCCGTGATCATGAGTCCCACCCCTGCATCGAGCATCGACACGATCAGATTCGCAAGCTCGCTGAAATTGTG
>CAIRSC010000082.1 GCA_903881205.1 uncultured bacterium
CCGGCGACGCCGAAAAGCTTTCCGATGCCGTAGGTGATCGCCATCGCGGCGGCACCTCCCAAAACGACGCGGATTGTCGCGCGCATCTTGCTTGCGCCCCCGGCATGAGCACTGAGCGACCCCGTGATGATCAGTGCGACGAGGACCGCCAGAAGGGTTGCGGGGAATCGATATAATTCAGGGGTCACGACGATGGCAATGAGCGGGATCACGCCGCCAACAAAGAAGGATGCGGCCGATGCGATTGCGGCATTCCACGGGTTGGTGAGGTTATTCGGATCGATATGAAGTTCTGCATCCACGTGAGCCGCAAATGCGTCGCGCTCGGTAAGCTCGGCCGCGACGGTCGTCGCGGTCGTGCGCGAAAGCCCTTTTGCTTCATACAAGCCGATCAATTCTTCAAGCTCCTTTTCGGGCATGGTCTCGAGCTCAAGACGTTCTTTGGCGAGCAGCGCGTGTTCGGTATCGCGTTGGGTGCTTACCGAGACATATTCTCCGGCAGCCATTGAGAGTGCGCCGGCAGAAAGGCCCGCGATGCCCGCGGTGATGATAAAGGGGAGGGAGTCGGTCGATGCGGCGACGCCGACTACGATCGAGGCGACTGAGACGATGCCGTCGTTGGCGCCGAGTACCGCGGCGCGCAGCCAATTGAGCTTGTCGGGCCCGCTGCTTTCATGGGGCTCGATATGTGTTGTTTCCATACCGACCAGTATATCAGCATCAGGTGTATACTGAGTGAATGGAAAAAGACATCACTGCAGCGCGCTCTGCAGCACTCGCATTTTTAAAAGCCAATCGTGCCGGAGTGATCGCGACCGTGTCCAGTGAGGGCACGCCGCACGCCTCCGTGGTCTATTACGTGACCGACGAATCCTTCAATATTTATTTCGTTACCAAAATCGACAGCCGCAAATATGCGTCGATCAAGGCCAATCCGCCCGTCGCATTCACGGTCGGGCATCTCGACGTCCCTCAGACACTGCAGATAGAGGGTATTGCAGTGGAGCTCACGGGCCAGGAAGATAAGAATGAGCACGTGCCCGCTCTCATGGAAATGCTCTCGAAAAATAATCCCTCATTCCTTCCTATCGCAAAGATGGATTCCGAAGTGGTGGTTATGTGGATCGAGCCGAAGTGGGTGCGATGGGGGGATTTCTCAGTTGAGGCTATCGGCAATGAACATATGTTCACCGAAATCCCACTGCGGTAAGGTTATTGCAGAGTGATCACGACGATTTCGCCGTCGGTCCCGACGCGCATCGGCGGCCCCCAACTGCCAACGCCACTCGACGTATAGACCTGCATTCGTCCCAGACGTTTGAGTCCGTACGCGAATCCCTTATAGCTACGCTGCGCGACATATACCAGCGGCCACATCTGCGCCTTGTGCGTGTGTCCCGAGATCTGCAGCGAAATACCCGCTGCCTCGGCTACGTCGAGATCACGCGGCTCGTGCTTGAGCAGTATCGACGGCTTTCTGGGATCGATCGCAAGGCGTGACAGAATATCTGTAAAACGTCCCGTATCTGCCGCATCCTGATAGTCGACACCGACGAGCTGAAGGCCGTCGAGCACCAACATTTCATTATCAAGTACCCGCATACCCGCAGCCTGTACCGCGCTCACAAATTCGTCCTTGTGCCCGTATTCTTCATGGTTGCCCGTAACGAAATACACACCCTGCGGCGCGCGGAGGTCTCTCAAAGGAAGGGTGAGCTCGGGAATATCTCGCGCACCGCTTCCGTCGTAGAGATCGCCGCCGACAAAGATTATATCGGGTGAGAGCGCGTTGATTGCCGCGACGACGCGCTTTGCCAATGCAATGCCGTGCAGTTGGCCAAGGTGTACATCACTGATCCACACAATTCGCTTGTTCTTCCACGCTTCGGGAGTATTTGGCAATGTCACCGAAATCCGTTTGATCGCGATACTGCGCGCATGCACAACACCGTATACGCTCACCAGTATGACTCCGCCGATGATCCATTGTCCGGTCGCTACAAGAGTAGGGAATACTGCCGTAAGGAGGCCGTATACAGTCGACGCCAAAAAAAGATATACAAGCACGCCGCTCCACACGGCGCTCATCGTGTAATAGGCGCGAGTGAAAACATTGTAATAATAATTGCCGATAATCGTGGCGGCAATAAAGCTCAACGACAGGAACGCGATGGTCGCTCCCAACGCGATCATTGGTGCCGCCGCAGTGATGCCGAATGTTGTCGCGAGGGCCTGATAGACGACGGCGTTTGTGATACCAAGAATTAGAACGGCGACCGTCAAAAAAATCGCGATGCGCATGCGGCTCATACGAGCATCATAGCAAAGAGGGTCAGTACGCATCGGCGCTTACCGACCTTTGCTCAGGATGCGGTACTATGGGTGCGTATGACCGACCTTACACCGATCGTGCATTCGAGCCTTGGCGCGGGCCGCACGCTGATGGGAGACTCACTCGGGTTCCATATTATGTTCGCGCTGCTGGGCGTGGGCCTGCCGCTGCTTATATCGCTGGCGGAGCTCATCGGCATCCTCAAACAGGACGACGAATGGTATGCCACCGCACGTCGTTGGTCGTTCGCGATGGGTACGCTTTTCGTGATCGGTGGCATCTCCGGCATGATCATTTCATTTCAGCTGTCACTCTTGTGGCCCGCATTTATGGCCATCGCCGGGCAGGTGATCGGGCTGCCGTTTTTCCTCGAAGGATTCGCATTCTTCATCGAGGCAATCTTCCTCGGTATCTATTTATTTTCGTGGGACCGATTTGGGACCTGGACGCACTGGCTTTGTTCGCTCCCGCTCGTGATCGGCTCGGCCTCTTCTGCGTTCTTCATCACGACCGCCAATGCATTTATGAATAGCCCACAAGGCTTTACGCTCAGCAATGGGGTCGTGAGCGACATCCATCCGTGGAAAGCGATGTTCAATCCAGCAGTGCCGTACGAGACATCTCATTCGATCCTCGCGTACTACCTCACCAGTGCGCTCGCCGTCGCATCGATCTATGCGCTCTTGATGCTTCGGTCCGAAGTGCGCACCAATGCCGCAAAATTCGCATACTACAAGAAGATAGTGTCTTTCCTCATGATGCTCGCGCTCGGATTCGTAGCGATCACCGGCATTCTGGGCGACCTCTCGGGCAAATATATTGCAGAGAACGAACCGATCAAATTCGCCGCGGCGGAGAGCTTGTTCCATACACAAGCGTACGCGCCGCTCGCGATCGGTGGAGTACTACACGGCGCGTCGCTCGTCGGCGCGATCGAAATACCCGGTATGCTCAGTCTCTTGTCATTCGGGAGTGCGAGTACGGTCGTGCGCGGACTCGACGCGTTCGATCCATCGCAATGGCCGCCGCTGTTTATTCATTATCCGCTCGATCTCATGATCGCTATCGGCGTCGCAATCGGGGGCATATGCATATTGTTCGCTTTTCTCTTCTATATCACACGTCTCCGAGCGTGGGCCTTTTCGCGCCCCATGCTATCGCTCATAGTGATTGCGGGACCGCTCTCGTTCATCGCGGTCGAGTGCGGATGGATGGTGACCGAAATCGGCAGACAGCCCTATGTGATCCGCGGGATTATGACCACCGAGCAAGCATTCACCACCTCACCGAATGTGACGACATTCGGATATATATTCCCGAGCCTCTATATGGTGCTCTTTGCGGTCGCGTATTGGGTACTGCGTCGTCACTACAAGAAGCCCTTCGTGATGCAGAAGTATTTCTCGGGAGTCCTTCCGGAAGCGGGCAATCCCACGGCGCTCGATAAGCGGCCCGACGAGCAGTTACCGACCTCACTATGATGATATCCGCTCCCGAGATCGCATATGGAATCGCCTGCGTATTCCTTTTCCTCTACCTCGTGCTCTCGTCGATCGAATTCGGTGCAGCCTTCTACATGCTGCTCCCCGAGAGCATCCTGGAACGCAGTACTATTCGCACGTACGTCAACCCGATCTGGGAGACAACCAACATTTTCCTCGTCTTCTTTGCGATGATGATCTTTTCCTGTTTCCCGCGCGCGGTCCCGACGCTATCGCTGCTATTGTTCCCGATCGTCGAGGTCGCACTCGTTTTCTTCGTGCTGCGCATTCTGGGGATCCTCGGCCTTTTCTACGGAGACAGCGGGAAGCTCGCCTGGCGACTATTATTCTTCGTCGGTAGTTGGGGAGCGGCACTCGTACTCAGCGGCTTTTATCATGTTGTCGTTACGGGGACACGCATGTCGTTGCCTCCCGACATACTCACGACGTCGTTGATCCTGCTCGTGATATCGACCATGCTACTGCTCTCATCGACCTTCTTCCTCATGTTCACATCGCGTCACCGGTTCCACCCATATCTTGCCCGCTTAGGATATGTGTCACTACTTACCTGGTACGGCGCGGCGGCGCTCTACCTGATCGGACCGTTTCGCGATGCACCGTACATGCTCGATCACCTTACTGCGGCCACCAACGGATTCATCGCGGTGACACTTGTCACCTGTGCGATACCGGTTTGCATTCACAAGCGATATTTTGCGACGGGATTTGCCTCATCCGTCGTCGCCTTCGCGATGCTGTTCTTCGGCAGCGCGTATATGCACCTGCCGTATCTTGTCTATCCTGCGATGACGATCGTCGACGCGTTCACGAGCGCCGCCATTTTTCACGCGATCTTGATATCGGGGGCCGTCGGGGCACTCTTTTTGATTCCCGCGCTGTATCTTTTGTATGCGCTCTTCGGCGTCACGCAGACCGCCGCCGAATTGATCGAATAGGATTTTATTCGAACTTCGGGATGCATACGGCGGAGCCTCCTTTGGCGGCGTTGTCGACATTCGCGATCGCACGCATCACTGCAGGCCGGGCCTCGATAGCTTTGTACCACTTCTCTACGTTTGGATATTCGCTGAGTACGACGTGCTTATTGGCGATGCCCGAACGGATCCACGGCCACGTCGCGATGTCGGCGATCGAATACGCTCCGGCCAGATACTCGACCGTGCCGAGTCGTGTATTCATGACACCCATAAGACGCTGCGCTTCTTTCGTATATCGTGCGATGGGGTACTCGAGCCGCTCGGCAGTGTGCTTCACAAAATGATTCGCTTGGCCAAACATCGGTCCGACGCTCGCAAGCTGGAATAGAAGCCATTCAATGGTCGTATATTTGCCGACGGTGTCCGTGGGAAGGAATTGGCCGCTTTTTTCTGCGAGATACATAAGTATTGCGCCCGACTCGAAAATCGTGAGCGCGCCGCCTTCAGCGTCCTCATCGACGAGCACGGGAATCTTATGATTAGGGTTCATCGCCAGAAATTCGGGGGTCATCTGACCGCCCTCATTGATGTCGACCGGAATGACCTCGTAGGGGAGCGCGAGCTCTTCGAGCATGATGGGGACCTTGTAGCCGTTGGGTGTCTTCCACGTGTAAAGTTTCAGCATAGATTGAATATTATGGGTAAGTCATTTTCAGTATACATCTTTACAGCGTTATGCTCATGAAGGCTCTTCATGTGTTCTCCACGGAGCCGGGCGCATAGTGGCGCAATGACAGAAATCATATATACGCGCCCGGAGCTGTGGTATTCGCCCTCGCGCTTTATCGTGACCATCGTAAATCTGGTATTCGGCGTCGTCGAATTCATGCTTGCGGTGCGTATTGTACTCGAGCTGCTCGGTGCGAGCGCAGCGGCACCGTTCGTCGCGTGGGTATACAGCGTGACCAGTGGTCTTGCGGCTCCGTTCTCCGGCGCCTTTCCCTCGTGGGATCTCGGAGAGGGCTATGTACTCGACCTTTCTGCGATATTCGCGATGATCGGCTACGCGATCATCGGTTGGATCGTGGTGCGTTTACTGACACTTCTTTTTTCAACGCTCTACAGTGTTCGTGTGTAGTGCTGTTCTGCGATGCCTGACCAAATAAGTATCCTCCATCAATGTGCTATTTCATGAGGCCTTCGAGTACTCCTGCGGGAGTAACTTTCAACAGTAGTGTGGCACCGACTGACGGTTGCGCCGTCATCGGCTCGCCCGGCTTACGTTCGGCAAAGTTGACCTGGAGTTCCTGAGAATTCAGCGGGATGAAGGTGGATTGCGGTGCGATACGATCGCCGATAAGAAATGCATTTGTCGTCTTGTATCCGGTGGTGGTCTTCACTGCCACGACCGCGTAATAGAAGAGTCCGCTCCCACCGGTATCCTGTGATATGAGGAATGCAGTATCGGGCATACCGTCGCCGTTGAGGTCGCCAGTCGCTTCATTGCCGAAATATCGCGTCGTGATTTTCGAAGCGGAGCCCGGCGCGGCAGGGATTTCGGAGACACCGTTGACGAGTGTGACAGGGGCTCCGTCGATAGTGAATGAAGTATTCCTTCCATCGAACGCCATGGGAGTAGTTACAACAGGCGTCGGTGGAGTTTCCCGCGCAGGCTTGGTCAAAAGATACGCCCCGGTGCCTACTACAACGAGCGCAAAAACGATCAGTGATGTTTTTTTCATATTCTTCTATTGTAGCAAGTTATAGAGGTTGCGGTCGGCGGTAATAATATGAGCTGCGCAATGGGTTCGTGATCGGCATCAAATTCGATGCGTCGCTCATGAACAATCAGCGCTCCACAGTCTACGACGGACCGAACTTGAACTATTCGGCACAGCCGAAGGTGTTCGGTACTGCGCTGGGTAAGCTCGGGTTCGATCTTGGGGCATTTATGCCGTACGTCACCGGTGGTGTCGCGGCGCTGCGTTCGACCGCATCTATGAATTGTCCGGCAGGCGCGCCCTTCGGTGTCTGCGCCTTCACAGGGCCATTCACTGCGTACGAGACCAAGACGAATACCGGCTGGGCGCTCGGCGGCGGAATCGAATTTGCGATGACTCCTCAATGGTCGTTGTATCTGGACTATCTGCATGCCGATTTCGGCACCCAGACGAGCACGTTCACGACGCCTCTCGGCGTCGTGTCCGGTGACACTCGTCTGACCTTCGACAAGGCCGTCGCCGGCATCAACCTCCGCTTCTAACCGCGTCGCGGCACATGAACACAACAGCCCGGTCGCGATAGCGACCGGGCCTTCATTTTTTATGAACTTGGATGGGGTCGGCGAACTTTGCATACAATTGCCCCTCTAGTTACCAGCATCAAAATGGGGTACTGTGCGCGCAGCACGTTCGTTCACAAGACGTGTGGAATTCACGTAACAGCAAGGAGGCCACAGTGGCCCAATCGTCAAACCAGAGTTCATCTGCAGCCGTCGTCCGACTTCCGAATGTAAACGGCAGGAAGCTCTTCGTGCTCGATACGAGCGTACTCGTCCATGACCCGGAATCATTATTCCGGTTTCAGGAGCACGATATCTACTTTCCTCGGCAGGTGCTCGCACAGCTCGACCGGCTCAAGATCGGGCATACGGATGTTGCGCGAAATGCCCGGCAAGTAACGCGGATGCTCGATGCCGTATTCAATCTGGACACGAAGCGCATGCGCGACGGCGTCTCGCTCGGGGAAGTATCAAACGCTGCGGCAAGCGGCAAGCTCTTCTTTCAGATGGAGCAGCTGGCGTACACACTGCCGAAGGATCTGATCGGCGACGAAGCCGATCGGCGCATCATTAGCGTCGCCTGCAAGCTTCGCGATACAAGGAAGGAGTACACCGACGTCGTCCTTGTGTCCAAGGATGCGAACATGCGTTATGCGGCACTCGCGGCAGCGCAGGGTAACAAGGGGGTCATCAAGGCAGAAGATTACCTGAAGGACAAGGTGCTTCTCAAGGACTCCGACATTCTACCGACCGGCTATCACGCTTTGCCGCCCGGCTTCTGGAATGATCTCGAGAAAGTTGAATCCGGGAAACGTGGCACACATGATTTCTGGAAGGTTCATGGTCGTTTGACCCGCGAAGTTTCCGTGAACGAGTTCGTGTATCTCGAGGACGGAAGCCTATTCGCTCAAGTAAAGGAGCAATCTGGCGACACGATGACACTCGAGCGAATCACGGATTATCGTTCGAACAAAAACGATGTCTGGGGAGTTCATGCGCGCAACGTCGAGCAGAACTTCGGCTTGAACTGTCTGATGGATCCGGAAATCGATCTTGTGATGCTGCTCGGCGATGCCGGCACCGGCAAGTCGATCAGTGCACTTGCTTCCGGCCTGACCCATTTGTCACGCGGCGTGTCGTCAGGGGATAATCAAGGGATTTCCAAGATTATCGTGACGCGCGCCATGGTGCCGGTGGGCGGCGAAGAGATCGGCTATCTACCGGGGGATGTGAAAGACAAATTCGGCCCCTGGATGATGGCGCTCGAAGACACGCAAGATGCGCTCTTCAGTAATGCCGCGAAGCTTAGGAAATGGGAAGAGGCACAGATCGAGAAATACAAAAAGTCCATTTCTATTCAGCCCATCGGCATGATCGCCGGCCGAACACTTGCCAACAGCTACGTCATCGTCGATGAGGCGCAAAATTTGACGCCGTATCAAGCGAAGATGCTTGTCACCCGCGCGGGCGACGGAGCAAAATTCGTCTTCTGCGGAAATCTTTCGCAGATAGATACACCGTTCCTCGACGAACGGAGTTCAGGCCTTGCGTACCTCGTTATGCGAATGAAGGGTGACCGGCGCGTTGCGCATGTCATCCTCCAGGAATGCGTCCGTTCGCGTCTTGCCAAGCTCGGTGTCGAACGACTCTGACCAATCTGCCGGATGTGCGCAAGCACATCCGGCAATTTTTTATATAAGTACTGACTATCCTCAAATCGATACCATGCTCACCGTCTGGGACGAGATCGGAGGGGAATTACATATATAAAAAAAGAACGCCCCGGTGATCTACCGAGGCGTTGAATGAGACGATGGTCGTCCTTATGTGAGTGACTGGCAGCTGCTTAGGCGGCGGCCCGAATCGGAACCTGGCCTTCCTGCATGTCCCACATTCTGAGCGGCGCGAGCGGTATAATCCGCGCCGTCGCTTCCGCGGCGATGCGCTCAGGTTCGTTGAGAATGAACAGATCGACGGGCAGGTAGCTGCTCGCGATTGCGCCGCGGATGGACGCATGGTCGGCGCCGTCGCGCATACCGACACGGCCTGTGCCGATGTTGACGATCGAGTAATTGCTCTCGCGATCGCAGTTCCACAGGTAGTCCATGCCGTGGTGGACGTATTGCTCAGCATTCGACCAGAGGCCGCGACCGAGCGTATGACACACGATCATGTGCAATTCGCGGTCGTTGTCGTAGTTGAAGGTGACGACGGTTCCGAGTCGTATCGTGCGGGTCTTGCTGATGCGCTCGACGAACGGTTTGCCGATGCCGCGCACATCGCTGAATTCGGTATTCATGCCGATGATGATATTGGACCTGTTGGAGCAGTCCAGAATGTTTCCAACCTTGATGTCCTTGATCACGGGAAGCCCTTTCTTTGCTGGTGAACCGAGTCTCAAACTAGCGGCACAGTACCATAAGATGTTGATTTGTCAGCTGACCGTTTGGGACGAGATCGAAGGGAACTGCAGGCATAAAAAAGAAAAGCCGCCTCCCGTTTTGGGACGAGAAGCTAAGCTTTTCGTCCGGCCGGTAGGCGGTAGGTCGTTCAGTCGGCTCAGGCAAGCTGGATTAGGTGCTTGTAGCGAAGAAACTTCTCAGGTCGTCGAGCGTCTTGACCTTACTCGGTAGTGAGATACGCAGCAGACAGCCCTTACAGCACAGCACGCTCTTAGTCTCGGAGACACACACGAACTCCAGTGTTGAGCACGAGTCATGCTTGATAATCGAGCCGCGGATTTCCTGCATCAGGACAGCCTCGACCTTAGGTGGATGCCTGGTCTCCACTAGAGCGGCCAAAACTCCCTCGCCATCTGGTAAAATCGCGAACCCGTAGGAATGTACAGGCGCCCCCATTGGATTCCTCCTTCAAAATGGAAACAAGATTATAGTACACTAAGATACGAAGAAAGTCAAGCTTTCTCCCAGGGTATGATCCTGTCACGGATATTTCAATCGCCGTCGCGATCAAAATTCCTCGACCCCGACTCGCGGGCAACATGAGCTCAGGTTGTCGCTGCGCCCTTCGAATCCTAACGAAACAGTGCTCGGCACTGTTTCTCCCGCGTCGCAAATGAAAAAGCGCCCTAAGGCGCTCAGTCATTCATTTGCTCCGCGGGTAGGATTCGAACCTACAACCAACTCGTTAACAGCGAGCTGCGCTACCGTTGCGCCACCGCGGAATATGGGGAGAGTATAGCTAAAATACAGGAAAAGACAAAAGCAGTTCTGTATACGGAATAAAACAGAGAATGATCTTGTATGGTAGTCTAGGGCACAGTCAGTGTCACAAAAAACGCAAAAGGATACGCATACGATGTCGGTACCGAATTCGATCGATTCAGACGCGGACAACAGGCCGCTTAGTGACTTCAACGAACTCAAAAGGCGGTATGGAGGACCCCTTTCGCAGGACCATGTCAGGCACATAGCCGAAGCGCTGCGGGATATCGTTCCCAACGGGCGCTATACGAGTCGAGCAGGTCTTGGCCCGGTGTGCGTCGTCGCTCGTGACTGCGACAGGGTCGTAAACGGCTTCGCGCATGTCGTCGTGGTATATACCTCACATCGTGAGCCGGGAGAATTCAGAAGCTCTGTCGAGAACTTTCTGGACGCATTCCGCTTCTTCGCCACCGACTGCGCATAGTTCATTCATCAGGCCCCGCGGTATTCGCCGCGGGGTCGCACTGTTCATGAGAAGTTCAGATATCAGAGTGATATAATTCACACATGGATATACGAATTAAAACGACCGATTATGAGATGACGCCCGAGGTATCAGCGTATCTGGATGAGCGGATCGCTTCTATACAAAAGCATTTGGGCGGGGATGAGGATCGTGCACGCTGCGAAGTCGAGATCGGACGGGCCGCGGGAGGACAGAAGCACGGCGCCAACATGTGGTTCGCGGAAGTGAATCTGATTCTCACCGGCGGGCCGACTATTCACGCGACAAACAATGCCTCCAATGTGAACACCGCCATCGATGATGTGAAAGAAGAGGTGCTCTCGCAGCTCAGGACGGAGAAAGCGACCAGTCGAAGAGATCAACGCAAGGGTGGGGCGGAAGCTAAACGGATGATGCAGGAGGGGGGAGCGGTTTAGCCCCGGAACGCGCAAAATCGGCATACTGCATCTCTTGCTTGCCCTCGGGCTTTACTTTGTCGAGTACGAGCCTGTTGCCTTCGATGTGCGCATCGAGTACCTGCACGCGGATCTTTTTACCGGCGCGTTCGAAGAATGTATACGTGCCCGGCCAGCCTTCGAATGCGCGGATCTTCAAGAGGTTCTGATATGTGTCGGCACTGAGATCGAGCAGCCCGTCTTCTTTGGTGAACTTCGCCGCATAGGTCGCGACATCATGATTCTGTTCCTGCGGCGTTATCTCATCATCTATATAGAGGGGAAGTATACCAGCGAGTAGTGCTCCCCCCTCAGTCATGAGCAGTGTTTCGAGTTCGGAATTGCGGACAGGCCAGTCTGCTACCGCCACTTGTTTCTGTGCCACGATCGGTCCGTGGTCCATCTTGTCGTCGACGTGGATGATGGTGACCCCGGTGTTCTTCTCATCGCCAAGAATTGCCGAGCGCATCGGAGAGGCGCCACGCAAGCGGGGAAGAAGCGACGGATGCACGTTGAGGAATCCTTTTTTGGGAATAGTAAGTAGTGATGATGGAAGAATTTTTCCGTAATCGACGATGATTGCCACGTCCCACGCGCCCGTTTCAAATTCGTTCCAGTCGGTCGCGACGGGGATGTTGTGTCGTTCTCCCCAGAGTGCCGCCGCCGACGCTGCACTTTCGAGTGTCTTGCCGACTTTCTTCTCGGGTACCGTTACGATGAGCTCCGGCATAAAGCCGGCGCGCTTGAGTGCCTCGAGAACGAACACCGCGATGTGCGATGTACCGAAGAACGCCAGCTTAATCTTCTTTTGGCTCGTCATCATAGAGTTCGGTGACCTTGTCGGTATAGAGGACCGCGTTGAGATGGTCCATCTCATGCTGAAAAATATGCGCGAGGAATCCGGATGCGCCGCGTGTGATGCGCGCCCCGTTCTCGTCGTATGCGCGCAGTGTCGCTTTCTCGGCGCGTGGGACCATGCCCCACTTGCCGCGGATCGAGAGGCAGCCTTCGTGCTTGTCTTTCTTCCGCTGCGACATTTTCACGATCTCGGGATTGATATAGACCTGGTCGGGTAGTATCGGCCCCGCATCCGCGTCTTCGAGGTCTTGCTCGCTGGGCTCGTCGGGAGCTGTTCGAGCACCGTGAGAGAGCGCGGCGCCGGAGACTATGAACAGCCGGACCGGTTCGCCTACCTGCGATGCTGCGAGCGCCACGCCGTGCTTCTCTTTGGAAAGCAGGAGCTTCATTTCCGCGATGAGTGTGCGTATGCGCTCACTGCCGATCTCTTCAACGGGAATGGTAGACGCGACCATGCGAAGTGCCGGATTGGCTTCCTGGGGGAGTATGGTGCGCATAGATATGGCAAATATAGCGTTATTCCGCCGATTTCAAAAGGTGTAGAATGCCTCTATGGATCACATCGGATCAAAGCTCAAGCGTGCGATGGTGAATGCGCGCGAGACCGAACGCGGGGAATTGATGCGATTCTTCTGTGCCGAGCTCAATCGTGCGCGCCTGCGCGACGGCCTTGCCCCGATCGCGATGGGGCGGATGGGCAAGATGCTCCAGCTAATCCCGACGAAG
>CAIRSC010000083.1 GCA_903881205.1 uncultured bacterium
ATCGACTCGACTTCCATAATGCTCCCGAGAAATCGCCGGAACTTTTTGAGAAATTACTCCCGTACGCGATGGTGCTCGGTGTCTCGACCGCGTGGGCAAAAGAATTCGAAGGAATCTACACGCAGCCGCCGAGCTGGTACGTCGGCGGTGTATACCCAATCTTCTCTCCAACGGCATTCGCCGATGAGATCGACTCGTTCAGCACAGCCGCAGCCGCCATCGCAGCGCCCACAAGCGGTGGCGGGGGCTCCGGTGGCGGCGGCTTTTCCGGTGGCGGATTCGGCGGGGGAGGCGGAGGAAGTTGGTAACAGGTATAATGGCTGCATGGCCTCACTCTATACTCAACAAAGCCGCAATGTGCTCCGCACCTGGGTGCTCATGGGGACATTCCTGATATTGGTGATCCTCGTTGGATTTGTAGCTGCGCAATACTATGGCAACGCCTCTCTATTATATGTAGCGACAGGTATCGCCTTTGCGATGAACATTAGTGCGTACTGGTTCTCCGATCGTGTCGCGATCGCGAGCACGGGCGCATATCCGGCCGACCCAGCTCAATATATAGAGCTCCATCGCATCGTCGAAAATCTGGCGATCACTGCCGGGCTCCCAAAGCCGCGTGTCTATATCATCAACGATCCGCAGCCCAATGCTTTTGCGACCGGGCGCGACCAGAAGCATGCTGTTATTGCGGTGACGACGGGCCTCTTAGGAATGATGAACAAGACCGAACTCGAAGGAGTGATCGCACACGAGCTTTCGCACGTGGGCAATCGCGACATTTTGGTGATGACCGTCGCGGTGGTGCTCGTGGGCGTGATATCGATGTTTGCCAATATCGCGATACGGATGAGTTATTTCGGCGGCAATCGCGATCGTGAGGGCAACAATAATCCGCTCGTCATCATCGGATTCATCGCCGCTATCATTCTTGCTCCGATCGCGGCACAGCTCATCCAGCTGGCGATCTCGCGCAAGCGCGAGTTCCTCGCCGATGCTTCCGGAGCACTGCTGACGCGCTATCCCGAAGGGCTCGAATCAGCGCTCTCAAAATTGGGAGCATATGCCGCCCCCATGCAGCGCGCCTCGACGACGACCGCACACCTTTTTATATCGAATCCCTTCGGCACCCATGCCGCCGGGCAATGGTTCACCAAACTTTTCTCGACCCACCCGCCGATCGCGGAACGCATTGCGGCGCTGGAAGGATTGGAGGTATAGTTTCTGTAGTCGCAGCAAACGAATGGGAGGCGCGCATGGGTACACTCGTTCCTGGCCCCGGTATCGTGAGTTCACTTGAAAACTTTCGTTTACTGGCCACGGTCCCGGAAAAAACCAGGGCCCCGGTATCCGAAAAATTGGTATTAAAACCGCAGGGACCGACTGTCCTTTCTGGGAACTTCTCCGGACAGAAAACAGTGGTCCAGCCTACCGATGTCGGTACAAATTGTTCCGAGTTCGAAACGGCACGGCGGAAGAAAATGCTTCGCGACGCAGCGGTCAAGATTACATCGGGAACCTGATCTATATATAGAGCACCATGGCGGCCGCAGATCTTGCGGCCGTCTCGCTTTTAATACCGAACTCAATATCGTATACTCCACCGCACAGGAGGCGTCGCATAGTGGTCTAGTGCACACGCTTGGAAAGCGTGCGTGCCGCAAGGCACCGAGAGTTCGAATCTCTCCGCCTCCGCCATGACAACTTTTTATCGGCGTGTTCCCGCAATGTCGATGTGTCAGTGCGACCCACAAAGCCTCAATAAAAAGTTGAACGAAAAAAGCAGCGACATCCGCGCTGCTTTTTTCGTTACTCCTTTGCGAAGGATATTTTTTTGTCCTTGTACACCAGCTGGCTCCGCAAGTTTGCCAGCAGCTCCCGCTTGTCTGACACACTGCCGTCCTTGAGCAGATACTTGGCGTACTGCCGGATGTTCACATCGTCCTCCTCGACCAGTCCCTTGCCGCTCCTACCATTGACTATCTTTTGTAGCTTGTTGAACCGTCGTATCTGATCCTCCAGCTTCATCCGCATACCCAACTCGTTGATGTTTACCTTGTCGATTATTTTGAGCAGCTCTTCAATCAACTCCTCCTCTCGTATGTACTTATTCTTGCAGTTGCGGTCACGTGCCCGACTACAGCCGTAGTAGATGTAGTGTGCCGAGGTACCGTCCTTGAGCGGCTTCCATTTCTCCTCGGCTGATATACCGCTCCCGCAGTACCCGCAAGTAAATAGTTTGGTGAAGGAGAATTCCTTGTTCTCTCTAACTATGTTGTCCCGCGTCAGTTGTGCCTGCGCCTTTTCCCATAGCTCCTGCGTAATCAGCGGCGTGTGCTGTCCTTGGTACCAGTTGTCGCTCTTGCGCGGGTACTCAAAGAGGCCGAAGTAGAATCTGTTATCCAATATTCTGTAGACACCCGAGAGCGTGAGCGGCTTGTTACCGCGCGTATGGAAGTTCAGGTCAAACTTCATCCAGTTGTACACTTTGCGCCCCGACCATTTCTCGTAGGCTACTTTCTCGAATATCTGCTTCACTATGGGCGCTCGAACCGGATCCACGATGAGCTGGCACTTCTTGTCCATGCGCTTTTGATTGAGGTATCCGAGCGGCGGGTATCCCGGCCACAGGCCCATCTCGCAGCGTGCTCTGAGTCCTCGCTTCACATTGATACCTCGGTTGTCGTTCTCGAGTTTTGCCTGCCCGCCAAGTATGGTGAGCAAGAACTTCTCGTTCGGGTTGTTTGAGAACCGCTGACTGAAGGTGCGTATCTCATGGAGCTTGCCAGCGTCCATGAGGTCGACGATGCGACCCAAGTCACCAGCGTTTCTGCTAATGCGGTCCGGTGCCCACGTTAATATGCCGTTGTACTTGTTGGCGCGCAGGTCATCAATGATCTCATTGAAGATGGGCCGCTGGGCTGTTTCCTTAGCCGAGTGGCTTTCTCTCTTTATCTCCACGATTTCTAAATTTTCCCGCTCAGCCATCTGCATCATCTCCTTGATTTGGGAGTCGATGCTCAATACTTGGCGTTCCTCACTCTCAGTACTCTTGCGAGCATAGAGGCAATACCGCACATGCACTTGTTTCACTTCTTGCCGGTTGCCCGCTTGAGGCTTACGCAGCACTACTGTTGATGTGTCCATATCCCTTGTTAATTAGCTGCTACAGCTACAAGGGATGACGCGACGGTTCTAGGAGTCCAGAGCGTCCCACGAGGGTTGGAGTTGGTAAGAAAGGCCTTGTTGGGCTTGCCACATAAAAAAAGAACCCCCAAGCCGAAGCTGGGGGTTCAAGTCTGGGGGTTATAGAACTGGCGCTGCTTACTTCACGCTGGCGAGCAGGTCGGCGGTGATCGCCGCGTAGGTCTGGACGATTTCGCGCCCGCCTTCGTTGTTCCGGCGACCGGCAAACATTGAAATGCTCGCGTTTGCCGAGACAGTGCGGAGGAAAGCGTTGGCCGCTTCCCATGTCTTGAACGGCTGCAGCTCTTCGTCGAGTTGGTCGAGCGAGAGACTGACGGTCGTGCCCGCCCGCTGCTCGTAGAGCTTGCGGTCGTAGTTGAGCCAGTCGTGCTCGGTTTTGACGACGAGCGCGTAGGCTTCCTGCACTTCCGGTTGATAGAATGTCGCGAACGCCGCTTGTGCGGATTCGAGCCACTCGATCGTTTGCTTGCGCTCATCCGCATTGAGCCCGCGGATGTAGCTGACGGTGAGCTGCTTCCGAACCTCGTAGAAGGCGCGGAGATGAGCCGGGTCAGCCAGATAGTCGCGAGCTTTCTTCATCATGGTCGCGCGGAACTTGGCGACCAGCGGCGCGGCGGAGACAGGGATGTCCTGTTTGCCGTACCAGTAGCTCACGTCACTGCCATTGTCGGCGTACAGGACGTCGAAGCACGCGGAACTCATATTCTTCTGCTTGTCGTAGCCGTCGTGCTTGTCGCCGAAGACCGGACCGCAGAGATACTTGTCGAAGAAGGCCTTGCGGGCTCCGTACAGGCCGCCATGCCGGTCATTGACGACCTGGCGCGTAACGTCGGCCGAGATGAGATGGTCGAAAGGCATCCGCTCGATGTTGGCGATCGCGCCATTGAGACGCGATTCCAGCATCTCGCCCGCCGCCCAGTTAATGAGCGCCGTGCGATTGTAGTAAGCGGTGCCAGCGACCACGATGGATGCGAGAGCAATACCGAGAGTCAGTTTACGCATTGGATTCCTCCTGTTGGTGCGTGGAACTGTGAAGTTTTGAAATCGTCACAGCGTAGAAGTGTCTATGTGTTAAGCATCTCTACGCTATGACGATTGTGTAAAAGAACTTACTCGATGAGACTGCAACCGAAGTTGTAGCCTCAATAGAGGGGAGGATAACTGTCCTCCCAAGTCAGAAGCTTTTAAGGGCGCTCAACCCAACCATGTTACCGCCAGCTCGGCAGCAACTTCGCCTTCGGCTTTTTGCTGGGGAACACCCAGCGCAGAGTCGAAAGGAAGCCTTTGATCGCCAGCGTGCCTTCGGCGAACAGCATCGCCTTATCAGCAGCCAGTGCGCCGCGCAGTGCAGATTCCGCCATCGCCCCGTAAGGCGTCGGCAGAAGGTGACAGCCGGTCTTGATCAGCGAAAGATTCAGATCGAGCAGCATCACCACCAGCGGAGCCGCCTTGTACCAAACGACAAGGACGAGCGCGATGGAGAGGACGCCGACGATGATCTTGAGGATCGCGCGGCCGCACATATCGAGAACTTGCATGGTAACCCCCGTTTCAAGGCCTTTGGACTATTCCAATAGGCTATCTTTATTCCGCTTTCCATTATACACCCATACCACGGTTTTGTCAAGGGGTCAAGGGCTTTGTAAAATAAGGGTATTTTGGAGGCTCATTGAAAATGAGACACGTCAAAATACCTGCAAATAGTGTCTCATTTGTCTCATTCTTATATGGTTGAGCCATTTGTAAGGCACTAATGAGACACTAGTCTCACAAAATGGGACACTCAAAATCATGCCAAAAGTGTCCCGTTTGTCCCATTTCCGAACGAAAAGCGAACGCCAAAATGGCCTGTTTTCGTGTTCGGTTCGTTCGGTTTTAGACACAAACGGTGACATTAAGGGGTGTCCAATATGTCTAATGTTACAGGCCAAATAGGCCATAGCGGTGTAACATGGTGTCACATTGGAGAGGTGATCGGGTGTCAGATTTGTAAGGTTTTGTGCCATTTTCCTCTAAAAAGTTTACACAGCACGGTACTGCTGGAAGTCCAGAAAAACTGTAAACTTTGTAAACCTGAGACCGACCCACAATCCTCAAAATCGCCGATGGCAAAATCGCTCAAAAACCCTTACACTGCTTGGAGTTGGGTGGTACTTAACCCACATCGCCCGCCATGACAAAATTGAGCGCCATTGAGCGCCATTTTTGTTGGCGGAGGCGAGCAAAGTGCGGGGCACTTTGCGGGAGAGATTCGAAAGGCGCAGCGGCTGCGCAAGCTTGCGCGGCCTTGCGAGCCAGGGTCGTGAAAATACCTGCGCGACGGCGCAGGTATTATTCCTGACCGAATCTCTCCGCCTCCGCCCTAAAATGGTTCATTTTCGAACCACTTTACCCGTCTCCCCATATAAGGTAGGGTGATTTTAGGA
>CAIRSC010000084.1 GCA_903881205.1 uncultured bacterium
ATGTGCTCGGCATCCTGACGAAAAGTGTAGCGGACCAGCCAAAAGATCGCGAGATCGCCCAAAACAGCTCCTGCCGCGCCGATAAGCGACATGGCGAAAACACTGGTCGAAGGAGCTATCGCGATAAACGTTGCGATCGCGATCGGCGTCGTGAACAGTGATGTGAACAGGACGCCGGCGAAGAACAAGCCGACGAGTTTTGACTCGCCGTTGATGAGGAAAAAGTGAGAAAGGAATCCTGATCTGCTGAGCAGTAGTGCAACGACAATGCTCGCGAGCACAATGATCACATCTCTTACGAGCCGACGACCCATGTGTGTATGAGACCGAGCCATTACAAAAGTATATCAGCGCCGAAGCGTTACTTCCCCTATCTGACAAGAATGAGATCCGACGCTACTGTGTTGCCATACACTCGGTCGCGCCGGTATCATTTTTGGTGAGTAAATTGAGGTCGACGGTAACTTTTGACATAATCACTGCGCCTAACCCATTGGTCGTATAGGTATTGAGATCCGGACAATTCTGCGCCGTCGGCTTCTGATTGGTCTTAGAAAAATACGTGATCGTATCCCCCGCTACCTCAACGGACTGTGCATAGGTGTCAGTAAAGACGATTTGGCGCGATCGAAGGTCGTACGCAATGAGTCCGCGTGGCAGTGGCTCGGTCCCGCTATCGAGAACCAGGAAATTGTCGGTGAACGTGAGGAAGTATTCTGCCGAAACGTTCGGTATCTCAAAGTCGCCGCTCGCGGCCGCATAGGCACACGGGATATTCTGAGCGGGGCTGGTTTTATATTTTACGAGGATGTCTGAGCCCACCGAATCAGCAAGACTCTTCTGGATAAGAAAGTATTTCGGCGAATCATGGCATTCCACGCCGGCAGCAGCCACTGTATTTTGAATCGAGGGCACGCGAGCATTTGTGTGCAGAAAATATACAGCGACCGCAAGAATCGCAGCAATGAGTATCATGACCAGGGCTTTGGACATCCGCATTGAGTTTATGCTACCTCATTTTGAACGCCTTTCAAAAGAAATTATTGCTTGTTGCCGGACTTGGATTCGAACCAAGATACCCTCCTCCAGAGGGAGGAGTCCTACCATTAGACGATCCGGCAATATCACTGTTTCCCAGCAATAGCTACCTGCGTAGCGTTGCTAGTGTATCAGAAAGTTTGAATCTTTACAGCTGTTAGAACCCTGAGAGAGTGCCTGCGTATACGACGCTCGTGTGCTGCTCCCACACGACGCCCGTCATCGCGATCAGTGCGAGAAGGAAGAAGACGGTGAAAAAACGGTAATGTTTTTGCTGCATTGAGGAGAGTATCGCCTGCTCACGCAAAAACACAATGGGGATTACTGCTTGGGGCACGTGGTGCGGTCACGCTCAAGTTCGACCGAGACCTCTTTCACGCCCTTCACTCCACTTTTGTCGAATGTAATATCGAGCAAGAGCCCGGTGCGCACCGCATCGTTCCAATATTGATCGAAAATAAAATTACCGAGAGAGTAGTAAATATTTTTTCCTTTGTATACCTCATGCTCCTGCACGATGTGTGGATGCGAACCGATCACAATCGACGCTCCCGCATCGACGAACTTATGTGCGAGATCAATTTGATCCCGGTCCGCAGGTTGATATTCGATTCCCCAGTGCGTGTAGACGACAGGCAGCTCTCCCGCACTTCTTGCCGCCCTGATCTGAGCAAGCGTGGTCGAGGCGCGCGCCGCACTCGATCCGAGCCCGAATTCGTTGTAATTGATAAACGCGAGGTCAATGCGGTTGATACTCGTAGTCGCAACTGCCTGTGAGACCGGGTCGCCAAAATACTGCACCCCCGCTTTCGTGAGCTCACCTTCGGTCGAACGAAGCCCATCGAAGTCAAAATTGAGGATGTGATTGTTGCCGAGATTCACCATGCGCACTCCGTGGCGATATAGAAGCACCGCAGTTTCCACCGGGAAGGTAAATGTAAAATTCCCCTCGCCTCCCACAGAACTTCCGACACTTTTCGAGGGCTGTGGTGTTATAGGACCTTCGAGATTGGCAACGACGAGATCGGCATCGCTGAGAATCGGGTCGATGCATGAGAATATATAGTCGCCGCCTTTCTCATCGGTAGTAGTGCGGATCGATCGATCGAACATCATGTCACCTCCCAC
>CAIRSC010000085.1 GCA_903881205.1 uncultured bacterium
CGCATACTTCTTTGCCATTGCTTCGATCGCGGTGCGCGACCCGAGGATGGTCTTGATCTTCGCGGGAAGTTTGAGAAGTTCCCGGGCGATCTCGGCGCCTTCGGATGCCGCCATCGTGCGCTGGCGACCCAAGAACATAGTGAGCAGTGCGAGCGCAGTGAGCTGGGACACCAGTGCTTTGGTCGATGCCACGCCGATCTCCGGGCCCGCATGATTGTATACACCGGCGTCGGTCTCACGTGCAATGGTCGATCCCACCGTGTTCACTATACCGAGTGTGAGCGCGCCACGGCGTTTGCCCTCGCGAATCGCTTCGAGTGTGTCGGCCGTCTCTCCCGACTGTGAAATCGCGAGCAATATCGTGCGATTGTTGAGCACCGGCTTGCGGTAGCGGAATTCCGATCCGAGCTCCACCTCCACCGGGAGTCCGGAAAATTCTTCGAGCATGTATTCGCCGGTGAGTCCCGCATAATACGCCGTACCGCAGCCCACAATGATGATGCGCTCCATTTCGCCCAGCCTGCCTGCCACCGCTTCGAGTCCGCCGAGACGAGCCATACCTTGCTCGGGAATAAGTCGGCCGCGCAATGTGTTCTCCACCACCTCCGGGCCTTCCATGATCTCTTTGAGCATGAAGTGTTCGTAGCCGCCCTTTTGTGCCACCTCGGTGCTCCAGTCGACTTCCTCAGAAGTGCGCTCCACCTTGAGCGCATCGAGTGTATAGATCGAGTGCGACTTGCTGGTGATGACCGCGACCTCGCCGTCGTGCAGATACACCACCTGTCGCGTATGACGCAGGATCGGCGACGCGTCCGACGCGACAAAATTTTCGCCATCGCCGAGACCGACGACGACGGGCGCTCCCATGCGTGCGGCGATGATCATGTCCGGCTGTTTCTGGTACTGGATCACCATGCCGTAGGTGCCGCGGATCTCGTTGAGCGACTTGAACACGGCCTTCTGAAAGTCGGGCTCTACTTTCATGTGCTCTTCGATCAAATGTGGCACGACTTCCGTGTCGGTCGATGATTTAAATGTATGTCCCGCTTTAATCAACTTCTCTTTGAGTTCTTTGAAATTCTCGATGATGCCGTTGTGCACCACCCATACCTCGCCCGCCTCGCTACTATGCGGATGCGCATTGATCTCAGTGGGTTCGCCATGCGTCGCCCAGCGCAGATGCGCAATCCCGCTGTGACCCTTCAGCGGAGCGACGATCTTTTTTTTGAGTTCCGACACCGCTCCCGCCGCCTTGATGCAGCCTGATTCCGGCAGATACACACCCGCGGAATCATACCCGCGATACTCTAGTGATGAGAGCCCATCGACAAGGATCGCTCCTGCGTCCTTGGCTCCCGTGTATGCAAAGATCCCGCACATAGGCGCTATGCGTCGGGATATGCGGTCTTAATTTCCTGCGCAAGATAGCCGTTCCACATCGCTCCCGTTGCGGTCATGACGATGTCCGCCCCGGCATCGCGATATTCTTTGAAATCCGCAGGCACTGTCACCC
>CAIRSC010000086.1 GCA_903881205.1 uncultured bacterium
AAATCCCACCCGTCCCACTGGCTACTGAGCAGTACTTTTCCTTCACGAACAATGACCCCGTATACCGACGGGCGGAATGTAAGATCGCTCGCGGGGACCTCGATCTTTTCACCGTTGATCCCGATACATGTGACACGCTTCTCCATGGCACGAGTGTAGCATTTTGTTTAAATTTGCGCAGATAACGTAAGAGGATACTATGCGGGGATGAAATACGACATTCATACCCTAGAGAACGGGCTGCGCATCATTCTTGCCCCTCAGGCGGGCTCAAAGACGGCGACCGTCATGGTCATGGCAGGCACCGGCTCTCGGTACGAAGATCCCAAAGAGAACGGTCTTGCTCACTTTCTTGAGCACATGTTCTTCAAAGGGACCGGGAAACGCTCGAGTGCGAAAGTGATCAGCGAAGAACTTGATGCTATCGGCAGCGTCTATAATGCCTTCACTTCTAAAGAGCGTACTGCGTATTACGCAAAAGTGAGCGACAGCTACATCGATACAGCGATCGACGTGATCACAGATATTTTTCTGAACTCAACGCTACCATCGAAGGAGATCACCAAAGAGCGTGGTGCGATCATACAGGAGATAGACATGTACGAAGATATGCCGATGCGCACCATTGATAACGTATTCGATGCATTGATGTTCGGCACTGAGCATCCGCTCGGACGCACGATACTCGGCCCCAAGGAGAATATTCGTAGATTCAAACGCAGCGACTTCTCTGAGTACCTCAAGAAGAACTACTCGCCATCCAACACAGTGGTCTCTATCGCAGGATCATTTAACACAAAGAAGGTCCTCGCCAAGATCCGCAAGGAATTCGGTGGCCTTAAGCCCTCTCCTGTGCCGACATATCCGTCCTTTACACATGCACAGACCTCAGCACGGGCACTTATAAAGCAAAAGAAGACCGACCAGACCCAGTTCATGCTCGGTGTTCCGGCATATCCGTACGGGCATCGAGACGAATACGTACTAGTTGTGCTCGCGACGATTCTCGGCGGCGGAATGAGCAGTAGATTGTTCACCGAGGTACGAGAGAAACGCGGACTTGCCTACTCAATACATGCGTGGGTAGACAAATACCCGGATGTGGGGAGCTTGGTGGTACAAGCGGGAGTCGAGCATGCAAAACTCGCGAAGGCTGTCACAACGATACTTTCGGAATTTAGGAAAATCTCGCGCAACAAGGTTCCGCTGACCGAACTCAGAAAAGCACAGGCATATATACGCGGGACGCTGACGCTCTCCCTTGAAACGAGCGACAATGTCGCCGAGAATGCCGCTACCTCTTTGATCAATACCGGTCGCGTCCAGACACTCGATGAGATTCTCAGGCAAGTTGACGCTGTAACCGCAAATGATATTCAACGCGTAGCAAAAGACATTCTCAAAGGTCATCAACTCAATCTTGCCGTCATCGGTCCGCACACAGACGAAAAGTTGCTCGTGGATTTGCTGAAGATCTAGGGCCGGATAGCTATAAAGGAGCAGAGAATGCAAGAGAAACTGCCGCAACGACCGAGAGAATGAGGCCGAACCGCTGATGGTGCGCGAGTCGCTCATTATTGAAGATGAGCCCAAGCACAGCGGCGAGCGCAATGTAACTCTCAGTGAGTCCGGTAGTCAGTCCGATTGGCAGATAAAGTATCGCGGTGGAATACGCGACCCATGCAAGATTGTCACTGAAACTCACGCCGAGGATAAGTCGCTTATTCTTATTCCAGTTATGAACTACCTTCCAGCCCTGGCGTGTATACAACAGATAGACGATCGTCGCGATCGCCATGAATGCACTGGTGAACCAATTGATCATGAGCGGGTCGGTGGCACGCGACGCAAAGCCGAAGAGAAAGTTAGAAAGGCCCATGCCAATCGTGGCCAAGATCGCAAAGAACACACCCTTCTCAAGCGTCCGTATGCGCATGCGGCCAAAATGTTTGCTTGATACGAGAAATATACCGATGAGCAATGCAGCTACGAGCACGAATTGCGTGCTACTCATGGATTCTCCGACAAGAAAGGTAGCGAGTGCGATCGTGATGGGCACCTCCATCGCATAAATGGGCTCGACGATACTGAGTTTGCCCACACGCAGCGCATCAAAATCCAAAAGGCCCGCCACCAGTATCACGATACTCGTACCGGTCAGTACGAACCAGTCATACAGGCTGAGAAATTGAAGCTCTTTGTATACGAACGGAAGTAGGAACAGGGCACCGAAGAACGTTATGAAGAAAAGCGCCTCCCAGTCACCTATCTTGCGGGCACTCCGCTGAATGAGAAAATCTCCGAACCCCCATCCCAAGATCGCGATCGATGCAAATAGTATGCCCATGTATGAGATATGTGCTTCGAGCGCTTATTCTATCATGCGAGTGCCGCTGTTGGCCGAGCTAGAGACCGAGTGTAGGAGTGTCGGAATTATCTGATCGCGAAGTTCGTTTCACTGCGCTGCTTTTTGCGGGATATCGCGCCATCAATTTCTTTCCGACTGTTTCGCGATAGATACAGTAATCGCAGGTCGAAGCCGGTGCCGGAAGCGCGTCGCTCTCAAGACATGCTTTGATCTCGATCAGTGTCGGTTCTACCCACGACGTATCACCCTTGTACGGAATGAGCGTGAGTTCGAATTCAAGCTTGCCGTCGAAGGCCGCCTTATCGGTACCGGCGTTGGCATACACGAAATAGCCCGTGTCAGAAACGGTAAATCCGCTCTGGCGAAACAGCCACTGATATATCTCCATCTGATGCTTGTAACCGGAGTGCCACTCTTGATCGAGCGCCTCGATCTTCTCTTCCTTACTCGTGGACTTATAGTCAACGATGATTAATTCGCCTGCGGGATTCACCCAGATATCATCAATCGCACCTGACACTTTGAATCCGGTCTCGGGATGTCGATACTCGATACCCTTAAAATTTTCGCGCCACACGTCCATATGTGCATGTGAGAATGGGATCGCATCGAGGCCGTACGCCTTCGAGAGCGGATGTGTGGTCTTGCCGGCACGGTGAATATCAAATTCCTTCTTGAGCAACGTATCGACGGCACTATTGAGATTGAACGGGAAGCCCGGAGGACGCGCAGTGCCCAGCTTATTGTCTATATAGAAGCAGCGGGGGCATTCCTGAAAGAGGCCGATCTTGGAGCGGGACAAGCGCCAATTCTCTCCGCCATAGTTCCAACGGGGATTTCGGTCGGGCTTATAGAATCCGCTCATTCAGGCAGTATACCGTACGAGCTACGCGGCGGGATGAATATGGTCGGCCGAGTCCACGGTCCGCATATCGAACCAGTGTTTGAATCTATTTTCCATGTACCACATACCAGTGAAAAGCACGAGCGAAAGGATAGTTGCGAAGATCGACACCGCGTACATGCCGAAGCCAACGGCCACGCCGATCGCGGCGACCATCCAAAGGCCGGCGGCGGTAGTTACGCCATGAAGCGCATCTGCGCGGAAAATAATGAGTCCACCACCGAGGAATCCGATACCGGTCACGATCGCGGCAGGCATCGCCAGCGGCATGATGTTGCCGATGCCGATGAATGCGGAGTTGACATAATTATTGGTCACCACGAAGAGGCAGGCGCCGAGGGCGACGAGGCCGAATGTTCGCGTACCGGCCGATTGATGCGCCAGCAGCGCCCGCTCAGTACCGATAACGCCGCCGAGCACCATGGCGAGCACCATCTTGATAAACATGATCATATTGGTGTCGATGAAATCAGTGATATGTGGCATAGGAAGAAGTATAGCGCTAGATTTTTAAAAAGCACCTATATTCCGCATAGCTGTTTAGCTTCTTGCAGCACCCGCGGTATCTTGGCGGGTGCAATACCGTACTCAGTGAGCAAATGGGGCGTTTGAACGCTTTTGCACAGCACAATATTGTTCTCCATCAATCGTCGCTTTTCACCCTCAGAAAGCGTTGTGAGCGCAGTGAGCGGATGGACCTTTGCCTCTTCGATCATTTGCATGAGTCCGCGGCTGCGCGGATAATCCCAGCCGAGGAGCGTCAGATTCGAGCAGCGTGCGTAGCGTATGGCATTGCGTGTGAACTCGGTGTTGGTCACGAGCCACCCTTCGTCGACACGCGATGATTCGATCGGCGCCTGACGGAGATCCTCATATCGGGCGTGCACGTACAGCGCATCCTTGATATCAGTCTTGCCGCCCGCTTCATTATGAAATTTTGCCTCGATGCCGATCTTTCTGCCATTTTTTTCGGCAAGGACATCGACTTCGTGCGGCGCGCACCTGCCGGTGAGCATCTGATCGGTCTGTACACTCCAACCGTGCGCACGAAGAACTTCCGAGAGGAATTGCTCGAACGGAAATCCCGAAGGACCAAGTCCGAACATGGCCCGCTTAAGAGAATAGCGGGCGGCCACCGGCGTCTCTTCGTTCGTCTTGAGTAGTTCGAATGCTTTGCGATAGATCATTTCGGTCGACATGAAGGGCCGGAGCTCGTGAATGATCTCCGCGAGCACACGTGCACGCACTGTCGATGTCGCACCGGCATGAGCGAGTGAACGCTCAAGCTTTACCGGATCAAAACGTTCCCGCTCGCCCCCCGCTTTTGTGATGAGTGTATGTGCCATAGCATTTAATAGCTGTGCTCCACAGAGGGTATCACACTGATAATGAGCGGTTGATCATCGAGAGTAGCCGTAAACGTTATGCCGACCGAAGGCGCGAACACGAGTGCCCGAAATGAACGCGGTGTATCTTCCTCGACGCATGATGGAAGCGTGGGCTCGTTCCAGGTGGTGAACTGCAGCTGGAATTCGGTCTGAGAAATCTGTGTTGTATGGACAGAGAGCTCGGCGCAGCTTGAGTGCACCATCACCATGCCTGAAAGATTATGAACACCCTGCGAAAGCGAGTCGCGCGCAGCAACGATCCGACTTTGATCCATAGCGCTTGCATGGATTGTACTTCCCACAATAAGAAAAAGTGCATACGCAAGTGCGCTCGATACTATGAAGAACCACAGCAGTCGCCGGAAGATGTCGGCCATCGGCGTCATTGTACCCTTTTTCAAGAGCGTTATGACGCGCTATGCACACACGTTCGTTCCACAAGTGAATCAATGATCGCTCCGCCAAGACATATTTCACCATCATAAAATACGATTGATTGTCCCGGCGATGCGATGTGCGGTTGATCGAACGTAACAACCACTTCCGCTTTGGATCGATCTATACGTATCGGTACCGGCGTTTCCCGGTACCGAGTTTGTGCTTGCACACGCACCGGAAGCGTCGGCAATTTACCCACCCAGTGCAGATCACGCACACAAATGCGTACGCTCGCCGCGTCTATTTTATTCTCGGAGACAGAAATCCTGTTTTCGCCGGTATTCACGGAGGTCACGTAATGCGGCTTTTGCGACACCTCTCCGTCAATGGTAAATCCGTGACGCTGGCCGAGCGTATAGAGCGCGGCCCCGTCGTGGCGCCCGATCACCTCCCCCTTCGTATTGAGCACATCCCCGGATTCGACGGTGATAAATCGCTTGAGGAAATCTCGCATCGATACATCGCCGACGAAACACAATCCCTGGCTGTCGTGTTTGTCCGCCATGGGCAGAGCAAAATGCCGCGCCTTTCTTCGCACTTCTGTCTTCGTCAGATCACCCACCGGGAAGATTGTCTTGAGAAGATCGTTCTTGTCGAGTTGATGAAGAAAATACGACTGATCCTTATTCTCGTCCTTGGCACGCAGCAATTCTGCATTACCAAACTCGCGGCGCGTGCGGGCATAGTGTCCGGTCGCGATAATATCGGCACCATTGTCGCGCGCCCATTGTGCAAACGTGCCAAACTTGATCTTGCGATTACAGGCGACATCGGGATTCGGCGTCTCGCCGCGCTGATACGATTCGATCATCTCCTTCACGACACCCTCTTGGTAGTCGGCGGACAGATCTACTTCCTTAAATGCGATGCCCAGCGTCGCCGCTACGCGCATAGCATCGAGGCGGTCAGTCTCCCAGGTGCACTCTATGAATTCCGGCTGCCATATCTTGATGAATACACCCACCACGGTATATCCCGCTTCTTTGAGTAGCGCAGCGGATACGGCACTGTCGACGCCACCCGAGAGACCTACAAATACCGTTTGAGCCATGGCGGTACTATATCAGAACCGATGTATCAGGTGCCGAGATAGAGGAGTTGCTTACGCGCATGCTCTTTATAGGTCTTGCTGAAATGCGTCACTCCCTTTTTGTCCGCAAGATAGAAGTAGTAATCGTTCTTGATCGGATCGGCGGCCGCTATGAGCGAATCGAGAGACGGCGATCCGATCGCAGTGGGAGGCAGTCCCTTATTGACGTACGTATTGTAGGGAGAATCAGAGAGGAGATCCTTCATGGTCAGCTGGAATGTTCCCTTTCCGATCGTGTAGAGAAATGTCACGTCCACTTGTAGCGCCATTTTTTTATCGATCCGATTCCACAACACACCCGAGATCATCCTGCGATCCTGCGTGTTCCGGGCTTCGCGCTCAATGATAGATGCCATGATGACGATATCGTGCAGCGAGCGCCCCGATGATTGGACCATTGGATCGATCTGCTTCTCATGATCGTCAAAATTTTGGCGCATCGCCTGAATGACCATATCCTCGGTGGCATTGGGCAAGAAGAAGTAGGTATCGGGGAACAAATACCCCTCGAGCGGCTGTGCTTGCGCAAGAAAGTTGGCCTGATCAAATCGCTGCAGTTTAGCGGAGAAAATGATCGACATCTGCTTGGTCGTCGCTCCCTCAGGGATCAGTATGTGCTGCGCTTCGAGTCCGAATGCACCGATCGATATCGAACGCGCGATCGTAAAGATATCAAGCGGCTCTTTGAACTGGTAATCGCCGGCCTGTACACCGCGTTCGTGACCGAGGATCTTTATGAGAATGCGGAACGCCAACGGCGAACGAATGACCCCGTCTTCGTAGAGTGTATCGGATACCTGTGAGAGGGTGAGCCCTTCCGGAACACTGACGAGCTCATCGGTCGGAAAGGTGGCCGGCGGCTGTACCACGAACACATACAGTACGAGGGCCACGATGCCGCTGCTAATAATTATGATGAGACTCGTCCGATTGGCGTGAAGCTTCCAGCTCTCGGAAACCTCTGCTTCGCCGCGCATGAAGCTACGAAAATAACTCAGCACGGCAGTTTTGAATTGCTGCATATTACTTCGGCAAATTCATCGGCGGCGCCGACTTTGTGGCCGGGATACGGCTGAGTCCCGGAGTGGCAACGATACTGCTCACCGGATGCCACATCGTGGCCAGCGTTTCATTCGTAACGACATTTGTCGGTATTATCCACGGTGAATAGAAGAACATGCGTCGGCGGAACGCATCAACTGCTCGGCGACCATGCAACTTGAAACGGTAATTGCCAACGTCCTGCCACGGGTAGTCGAACGGATTGTGCCACCGACGTGGTCGCATTTGGGCCATGAAATTTGGACTTGCAAACGGCTTCCACAGCCATCGCATGGCAGTTACTGTTGGTCCATGGAGATGCCCCGTCGTCGCATAGATAGCACGGCCGCCAAATTCGAATGGTGCCTTGCCCTTATGTCGCTCCAGCGTGCGCATCGTCTCGGTCTGTCCCCACGTGCCGCGCGGCTGCGGCTGCTTGGTATCTTTTGGATCAACGTGCAGCTCTTTGAACACCTGGCTCGTGACTTCAGGATTGAGAATTGCCGCTTTTGTACGAATCTTTTCAACCTCATGGTCGACGGCATAAATCCAATCGTGGTCCATTTCTTTTGTAAAGAAGAGCGGACCGCCGCCGTTACCGCACTTTCGAATTACAAGCTGTACCCAGATCTGCTCCTGGGGCTCAATATTGGAGAGTAGCTCAAGAACGGTAGCGAGCGGCTCTACTTTGTACTCTTCTTTGGGATCTTTATCGAGTTCAAAATCAACGTACGTCTTGATCGGATACGCATTGATATGAAAATCACTCGCGCTCACACCGTTGTACGACTCGAGTCGCCAATCGGTCGCGAAAACAGTGTGCACGTCGGGGTCGAACTGGAATTTTGATGCATAATCCTCTACCTCATGCAGTTCCACTTCGGGATACTGTCCATATAGTGCACTTTCAACTTCCGCCTTGTAATTCTTCCAGCACCAGATGTAGAAATGTATTTCTCCGCCGAAACTCGCGATTTCAAACGAAAAGAACGGTCGCACCTGTCCTTTCCATGCACGGTGTATGAACGTCGCTTCCCCAGAACTAATCGCCAAAAGGCCAAATGCTACCTCCATGGCGCGCGGAGATTTAAAAATCTCACGTGGAATTTTCATTTCGAGAAGCACGGGGTTACGGCCCGAAAGGTACAGCGACTGTATGTACCAAATCCACGCCCTCCAAAATCCCATCAGCAAGCCAATCGGCATCCAGATAGGCGCCGTCGCGAGCAGCCAGCTCGCAGTGAAGAACGGCAAATTGGGCACCATGTTTACCAGTAATGTGAGGAGCGCAACGAAGAGGATGCCGAGATAGAGCGCGCGTGAAATTCCCCAGTCGCCGACATACCTCACTTGCTTATCAAGATCAAAAATAAGACCGAAGAGCCAATTGAAATAGCTCGCTATAGGACCACCACTGTCGTGCCCTGACATAAAATAATTCTATCACGCAAAAAGCCCCATTGCGGGGCTT